>NZ_JBQSXG010000049.1:0-22765 GCF_052378005.1 Psychrobacter sp. AOP31-B2-9 | reverse complement strand
GTTTGCAAGAAGCGGCACCGTTATATACTGACAAATTCCCAGTGTGGTCTGAACATACCAGTGCCATGCATCAGTATATGATCTGGATGGCATTGTCCAGTTTAGATATCGGTGCAAACTTACAGCATTACAATCCTATCATTGATAGCAAAGTTGCTGATGCTTGGAGTGTGGACAAGAACTGGGAATTGGTTGCACAAATGGTATTTGGTGCGATCGAGCAGCCCGCAGGTGACAAGGCGTTTAAGCCTGTAGATGAACGTTTAAAAGTGTTCGGCTAATAAGTCCTAGCGTTGAAGATAGTAAAACCAATGAACCCGCTATGATATATATTCGTAGCGGGTTCATTGGTTTTATTGTGTGACTTAAAATCTTATTTTCAAGTCACCACCAACCTCATTAATTGCGTGCTGATGTAACCACCAAACGTCCCAACCGCATAGCCTAATATACCCAAAAACACTCCCACTGGCGCAAGTGAGGGGTGAAATGCCGTGGCCACAATTGGCGCTGATGATGCGCCGCCAGTATTGGCATTAGACCCAACCGCCAAAAAGAAAAATGGCGCTCGTATCATTCTAGCAACAGCAAAGATAATCACGACGTGAATACTCATCCATAACAGACCGATAAGCAGTAATCGCCATTGTGAGACAATACCAGCCAAATTAATTTGCATACCAATAGCAGCAATTAGTATAAAAATGAATACTGTACCGATTTTTGAGGCACCAACATGGTCAAGCCTGCGAATCTTGGTAAAAGAAAATATCACGCCTATTAATGTAATAATGACCACCATCCAAAAGAATGAACTGGCAAAGCTATACTGTACCGCCCATTTGTATGGCGCAAAAAAACCTGCAATTTGTCCACCAACAAAGTGCGCGACCCCAACCATGGCAAAGCATAATCCAAACATCACCATCAAATCGTTGATAGTTGCTGGCCGGGCATGATCGCGATCATAGCTTTCGACCGCTTTAATGACCTTATCGATACTGCTGGTATCCGCTCGCAAAAACCGATCTATCTTGTCACTGTGTTTTGCCATCACCAGTATGGCCAATAGCCATAGCGAAGCATTGGTCGCATCCACCAAAATCATCATACCGAATAAATCGTCACTGACTCCAAATAGCTCCTTCATCGCTGCTTGGTTGGCTGCCCCGCCGATCCAACTGCCTGCCACTGCCGAAAACCCACGCCATAAAGTATCATCGGTAAACATCGCAGGTGATATCCATTTAGCCACGCCCAAACTGATAGGACCACTAATAATAATAGCGATACTGGCCGCAAAGAACATAGCAATGGCTTTCCAGCCTAAGCCTAATATTTTTGGCACATCCATTGACAGTGTCATCAGCAGTAAACTGGCTGGTAGTAGGTACGTGGCAGTGAAGCCATAAATCTGTGAGCCAACACCATCAGCAAATACACCCAAACTATTTAAAGTGGCTGGTATAAAGCAGCACAAAACAATACCTGGTAGTACGGCATAAAACCGCTGCCAGAACTTGCCAGGTAACCCTTGGGTATAAAACACCAAACCGATAATGGCCATAATAACGCCAAAAGCCAATGGCAGACTATCAATTGCTAAATGAGAGAGGTCTAGCATCCCATAGCTCCAATGCAGAAGATAAAAACCTGCCAGTATAGACAAGCAAAAAAAGTCACGCAATGGCAAATGCCAAATCATTAGACACAAAAAAGCCAGATAACAAGTATCTGGCTTTTTGATGCCGAATTATACGATGTCATGCGATTAAATTAATCGGTCTTATTCAACCATTTATTAACCGTTAATAATAGCGTTATTACGAGTTGTTACCACGGTTGCCACCGTTTGAGCGACCTTGGCCACGGCTGTCAGAACGACCTGCTGGGCGACCTTGGCTACCGCTTGGACGACCGCGACCAGATGCAGCGCGATCACCGCGTGGAACACCATTGCCATCACTACGGCTAGGACCACCAGTACGTTTACCTTGATAAGGCTTGCCACCTGAACGCTCATTTGGCTTACCTTTATAACCACTGTCATTGCTAGCACGTTGACCAGTTGAAGCACTATCGCTTGAACGACCACGGCCTTGACCATTACCACCACCGTTAGAGCGACCAGCATAACCACCACTTGAACGACCACGACCACCGCCGCCGTTAGAGCGACCACGACCACGACCACGGCCACGACCTTTGTTTTCGCTAGGTACGTAAGTTTTCTTAGCTTCCATACCCTCGATGACACACACTTCCATCTTACGATCTAGGTAACGGTTGATAGCAGCTAGTTGTGGACGATCATCCATGCTACATAAGCTGATAGCAACACCAGTACGACCAGCACGGCCACAACGACCGATACGGTGGACGTAATCTTCAGTCTGACGTGGAAGGTCATAGTTGATGACGTGCGAGATAGCTGGTACATCTAGACCACGTGCAGCAACGTCAGTTGCCACTAGAATTTTACATTTGCCATTACGCAGGTCTTGAACAATACGGTTACGCTTGCTCTGTGGCAAATCACCGTGTAGGAAGCTTGCTTTATGACCAGCTTCTTGTAGCTGTTTTGCTAGCTTTTCAGTACTGCGCTTAGTTGCAGCAAAAATAATGATTTGATCCATTTCTTTTTGGCAAACAATTTTGTCAAGCAATCTGTTTTTATGATCGAAATCATCACAGTAGTATACTTTTTCTTCGATGTGCGCTGATTCAACTTTGATAGATACACGCTCAGGGTTTTTAGTGAAGCTAGCAGCGATTTTACCTACTGGGCCATCCCAAGTTGCAGAACACATGATGGTTTGACGATCGGTCGGTGCTGCGCTCAAGATATCACTGATATCATCTGCAAAACCCATGTCTAGCATGCGATCAGCTTCATCAAGTACTAGCACTTCAAGATTTGATAAATCAACACGGCCAGCCTTGATATGATCTAATAGACGACCAGGTGTTGCTACGATTACCTGAACGCCTTTTCTTAGCGCTGTAATCTGACCATTATATGGTGCCCCACCAACCAATGGTACACAGAAGAGACCACGCATATCTTTAGAATAAGTACGCACACTATCATGTACTTGCTGAGCAAGCTCACGCGTTGGTGTTAGGATAAGTGCTTTGGTTAGTTTATCAAAGCTAGTGGCACGGCTTAAACGATCAAGTACTGGGATGACAAATGCGGCTGTTTTACCACTACCCGTTTGTGCTGATAATAATAAATCGCGGCCTGCTAGAGCAAAAGGAATAGCCTGTTCTTGAATAGGTGTGGGATTGGTATAACCACTGCGATCAAGCGCGGTAAGAATCGGCTTGGCAATATTAAGTTCAGCAAAAGTGATTTTTTCTTCAGCAGCGTCAGGAGTAGCCGCTTGAGCATCAGTATTTGGGGTGTCAGTATTTTCGATGATGCCGTTTTCAGCGGCGATTGTAGATAAGATGTCAGTCATAGTAATCCTTGGTAAGTATAAGCTGCTGTACATTCAGCAAGCTTGATGCATACCACTGATAACCGTTCACCACGCCGCTTTTATTAAAGAACTACCGAGCCACATAATTGTGTCGGTAGTCAGAAACTCAGCCAATAAAACTGTCGTTTCTATAATAAATGCGTTCGTGCTGTCTGACGTATTTTGGTGGTAGTGCCGAGTGTCTTATCCTTGTCTGATATAGGCATATTATTAATGCTTTATCCAAAGCAAATAAACGCTAATAACAACCAATCTAATCCATAATAATGGAACAGTAGATAAGATATGAGTCAAAAATAACTAGCAGTGCTATTAAATGTTATTTAAGTACACAAAATCATCGGCAACAATTACTTATGGTCATCCTAGACCCAAAATCGCAGGCGATGTTATCAATCTCATAATTCACGAAAGCCCTAGCTAACGTGGCGACGTAGTATATCACAATAAAATTACATCTGTACCTTTTTTTTGATAACCATAAAAATAACCTTGGCTATCTTAAACTTCTGGTTTATTGTGTTGTTTTGACATCTGTAATATAAGTAGGCAATTGCCACGCACCACCAGCTTCAATCATACGACACAGCCCAGTGCTACCTTCATGACTTTTTTCAAATGTCTTTCCTGTCCATATCCAGTCGATTTTGGTTACGCAGTCACCAATACCTCGACCTTTTTGTACAGAGCTTATCTTACCTTTGTCATAACTAGTGGCATCAGTGGTCACTAATTTTGGGTTATAAGGTTTACTATCATTGATGACCCAAACACCTGAGCCTTTGTTGTAAGCACTCGTCCAACAATCATGCTGGGCTATTAATTGTGAGCCATTTAGACGATTAACTTGCCATGGTGATTTATCTGATAAGCTTGGGCAGTCACTGTCAGCATCTTTCATGGTTTCTTTCATCAATGCTGCCAGTTGCGAGGACTTCATCACAAACTTTTTCTTATTACTTGCCACTGCATTTGGCTTAGGCATGACAAAGCGTAAAACTGGGGCAGATTTTGGTGATAATACACTGCTGTTAGATTTAACTGCATCAGTACGGTTAATAAGGGCGCTTGATGTTCCTACTCGTCCTTGGACTTCATCTGCTTTAAGCATAACGGCATTGGCGCCTCTATCAGATAGCTGCCAACGTGAGTTGCGTAGTACTAGCTCAATATTACTGGATTTGGTTAGTGCCTCTAACAATGCTGTCACTTGTGCTTCAGTAAGCTCAGCACTACCTGCTGTAGTCGAAAATGGTTTGGTTTCACCATGATCTTTATCATTGATAAACAATGATATACGATGACGGTTGCCCAATTGCATCAAGGCCTTAGAGGAGCTATCTTTCGCACCCCCAATTTTAACTTTGCCGTCCACACTAGCATTTGCCCCTGCGCGGCGTGTGAGTAATATAGATATAGGGAATTCGCTATTGTTTTCTGCTTGATAGCCTGCCAATCGGCATGTTCGAGTGTTGTCACAAACAACTTGCCAATCTTGACTGGTCAGCTCAGCACCTGTATTTGCCAAACTTGCTGTACTAACTAAAGCAGTACTGATAGCTGTAAACAGTGATAATCGTATTTTATTTTTTATCATGAATGTGTCTTTTTTATTTTTTTAACATTATATCTTAAGTGAATCATGCCGTTGAATTGTCATAACTGATAAGTACTTCTATCTTGATAATTCTGAACAACTTTTATCTAAGTGTGGTCAATATTGCGGCGAACACTAGCTATTTTCAGTGCTTGCTTTTCCCATTTTTAGTTATCACTCTTAATAATCATTACTTATTAATAGATATTATATAAACAACTACTAATAAGATAGTCCCTGCTATATTAGCGTATTAATGTTTCTGTCCATCATAATAATGTACTATTATGTAAACGCAAAAGTCTATGATTACATCAATGTAAACATATATAAGTACAGAGCAACCCTAATACCCATATTGATTTAATGAGGCTAGGGTCTGTTAAATATTCAAATGTAGTATTGCCCTCCACTCGAGCATAGCTCTCGCCTTGCAAACAGGTAAAGCGCTGCTGTCATGGCTTAAGAATAAAACAAGCCTTGCTATAGACAAATATTATTACTCAGCTTATTTATTCGATGGGTTTTAATGATAATTCTACGGCACGCTTAACGGCTGGACGCTCAGCAACCATATTTGCCCAACGCTTTACATGGATATAGCTATCTACTTGTAAAAATTCTGCAGCATTATAGAGCTTACCGAGCACTAGCTGACCATACCACGACCAAATAAGCATATCCGCAATATTATAATCAGCCTCGTCATTACCGCACATGTATTTATTATCTTTTAAGTGCTTATCGAGTACATCTAACTGACGCTTAGTTTCCATCGTATAGCGATTGATTGGATACTCAAGTGGTTCAGGTGCGTATGCATAAAAGTGTCCAAAACCACCACCTAAGAAAGGCGCGCTACCCATTTGCCACATCACCCAAGATAGACATTCTGCCCGTGCTCTGCCAAGTGACGACGGTATAAATTGACCAAACTTTTCTGCTAAATACATTAAGATAGCACCAGACTCAAACAAGGCAACAGACTCATTATTAGAGTGATCGACCAAAGCAGGGATTTTTGAGTTAGGATTTATGGCGACAAAGCCTGAACCGAACTGATCGCCTTCTGAGATATCGATTTTATAGGCATCGTATTCAGCGCCTTTGATACCAAGCTCAGCCAATTCTTCTAATAGTATGTTTACTTTGACGCCATTTGGTGTATTTAACGAATATAACTGTAATGGCGCATTGCCCACAGGTAATTCTTTATCATGACGCGCGCCAGCTATTGGGCTATTAATACTAGCAAACTTACCACCACTTTCTTTATCTTGTGTCCAAATCTTAGGCGGTACATATTTATTATTGTCTTGACTCATAACATATCCTATTACTTTTTGGTTGTGATAGAACTTACAGTAGCACATTCACCGCTATAGGGTTGAAAAGTGAAATAATCAGTAGAATAACTGCCTACAAACTGGATGATATCAATACCGTATTTTTGGTATGGGTTACCTGTGCTGATATCACCCGCTACATGAGCAGCTTTCACATTGCATTGATAGCCATCATGATTGCAGTGACATACTATATTGTTCTTATAACCAAAATTCTTTATATCGGCGTTTATGATAGCACTTTGTTGTGTGAGACCTTGGACTTGCGACCCTTTATGAGAGCTTACGTAAACAACTCCTACTATGTTGGTATTACGAGTATTGTTTATTTGCCATTTAATGGCCTCATAAGAGCTTAAGTATAATACTACCGGTTTGGATATAGCTGGTATATCTAGCACGACAGCTTGATTATCCGCCTCATAAACACCAGCGTATAATGCTACAACATCTGGGTATCGCTGCTTGATGGTGGATAAAATTTGATTTGGGTCTTCAGCTTGTTTAACATTATCCATAGGACTGATATCCATTGCCACATCTGTTGTATGCCAGCCATTGCGGTATTCAACTTCGACAATATGATTACCAGCTGGTATATATACTTTTTGCATATCATCACCGCCTTTGTTGTCCTCAATGATAATATGTTTATCGATAAGCACCCGTGCCCTAGAGTGACTTTTACTCATCAAAACTTGATAAAACCCCGATTCAGGTACGCTTAACGAGCCTACCCAATATGCCATGAATTTTTCTGATGGTATATTTTTAAAGTTACTCCAACTATATTTTTTTGCCACTCCTGTGACGTACCCTCTTTCTATTACCTTCGATGGATTATCTGAATGCATATAAAAAACTTGATAACCCCGATGAGGAATATCATGATTGAACTGATAAGTATCGTTCCACGTATTAAAGGCTAATGGGAAGTTATGTAAATGGCTATCAAACGTGATGATATTATCGTCTTCAGCACCTGTTTCAATAGGCGGCAGAATGACTGTTTCAAGAAGGATCTCACTATCTTTTTCAATCTCAATCTCAATATTGTCATCTATGTTTGGAGTTACTTTAGGCATCTCTGAGTATCCATCACATGCATTTAAACTAAACATATTTAAAAAAGCCAGTTTTTTACCAGCTTCACTAAAGTCACCATCAAAAAATTCCGAGATGACTTCCTCCAATAAGTGCCGTTTAGTTTTTTTTGAGTCCCTACAACCATCTGTCAGAATATGAGTACCGTTTACTGTATTGTCAGCAGAATAGCTGTCGTTGGTGGTGGCAGCGGGGTTGCCAGTTTCATCATCACTGATCATTAATACTAAAAGTGTGACAACTATCAATGTTACAATGAGTGCAACGGACTGTCGTTTATACATATGATTACATACTCGAGAACAGCTACATCGTAAAATGTAAACGATATAAATATGACTATTATATTAATTTAGAAAAATTGTCGAGTAATAATTATACAAGATAATAACAAATAAAAGTGCGTAAAATGACTTTATCTAAGGTCTGTTGAACATTCAAATTTGAATGTTCAGCAGACCTTAATCTTACCATTAGTCATTTTTTTGTGGATGATTGGCATTCATTTTAGCCAATCTGGTTTCTACACTACTCAAATACTCTTAATTGAACATAGTTAATCGAACATAATTAACTAAAAATAATTTACTCCACATACCCCATAACGCTTTCGACTAACAATCGATCAAATCGACTAAAATATGATTTATGTCTACTATGCTTAATAAAAATGAGTCTAAAATCACCCTGACTCCAATGCAAGAAAAGTACCTACCCTATGTGCTAGCGGTCGCACTATTCATGCAAATTTTGGACGCCACTATTTTAAATACGTCATTACCGCAAATGGCGCAGGCGTTAGGTGAATCGCCATTAAAGATGCAATGGGCGGTCATCAGTTATGCGCTCACTTTAGCAATATTTATTCCTATCAGTGGTTTTCTAGCCGATAAATATGGTACTCGCCGCGTATTTTTATATGCAATTATTCTGTTCTGTATTGGCTCGTTACTATGTGCTGCATCGTCGACGTTAGATTTTTTGATTGGCTCGCGCATTGTACAAGGTATTGGCGGTGCGATGATGACTCCCGTTGCTCGGTTGATATTGGTTAAGTCCTATCCACGCAATAAGCTCTTAACAGTCATGAACTTTGCGGTGATACCAGCATTGGTTGCCCCGTTAGTAGGGCCAGTATTGGGTGGTTATATCGTACAATATACCAGTTGGCACTGGATATTTTTAATCAACATCCCGATGGGTATTGCCGGTCTTATCATGGGTAAAAAACTCGTGCCGGCATTATTTGAGGATACTAAACGACTGGATTGGGCGGGGTTTGCATTATTCGCAGCGGCGGCTTGTGGATTTACGCTTGCAGTAGAGTTTGGTTCGCAAACAGGCCGAGGTATCTATGGGTTATTACTTGCTTTGGGAGCGAGTATGCTGATAGCTGCTTATGTATGGCACGCCAAACGAAGATCTGCACCACTATTTCCATTGACTCTGTTTGATATTCGCACTTTCCGAATTGGTATTACAGGTAATTTATTCACACGCCTCGGTATCAGTTCTGTTCCCTTTTTACTGCCGTTACTATTACAAGTGGTATTTGAATACTCACCTTCACGGGCAGGCTGGTTGCTTGCTCCAATTGCAGTTGGTGCTATGGGTATCAAACCTTGGGTTAGTAAAATTATTCAACGTTATAGCTATCGCACTGTTTTGGTTTATAACACGTTTTTTATGGGCACGCTTATCATTGTGTTGGCGCAGTTTGATGACCCTTCACAGTGGCTTTGGTTTATACCTATATTGACAATTATGGGTGCTTGTAACTCCATGCAGTTCAGCGCGATGAATACCATTACTATTGGCGATCTTCATGGTACACAGACCAGCAGTGGTAACAGTTTAATGGCTGTTAATCAACAGCTAGCGATCAGTTTCGGTATTGCTTTCGGCGCAGCCGTACTTAATTTATTGCGTGATCGATTTTCGCTAGATACATTGGTTGCTTTTCAAGCCACCTACTGGATACTTGGTGTCTTAACCATTCTTTCAGGATTGTATTTTTTACGGCTAAAACCTGAAGATGGTCGTGGTCTATATTAAGTATGATTTGGTCAAGTAGAGCCTCTCAAATGTTAGGTACAAAACATTGGGCATAAAAATGCCAGCTTATGTTTTGGTATATAACCAATCACAAGCTGGCAAGTTTAGAGAATATGTTCTGTTTATTAATCACATCAACTTAAGGCGCGTCATCATCATTCATTTGTGATTGGATGTATCGTTCTATCCCAACGCTTTCAATCAAATCCTCTTGTGTATCTAACCAGTCTTCATACTCTTCATTACCATCTTTTAAGGTAACCAATAGCTGGCGAGAAACATAGTCAGACTCTGTCTCACATAACGTGATAGCATCAGTAAGGATAGCAAACTTCTGTTTTTCTAAACGTAAGTTGCAGTCAATCGTTTCAGCCACATCTTCACCGATAAATATTTTGCCATAATCTTGCAAATTCGGTAAACCGCCTAGCAATAAAATCCGTGCAATCAAATCATCAGACCATTTCATCTCAGCAATAGATTGTTTGTAAAAACTTTCATTGAGGGCTTCTAATCCCCAATGACGTGCGATACGAGCATGTAAAAAATACTGGTTGATAGCGATCAACGACTGTCCAAGCACTTTATTTAAAGCACGAATAACCTCTTTATTACTTTTCATTATCTTTCTCCATATGTGTTGTTTGAGCTTATTCTTATTTATATACGCATCTAGCGTAGTGTTAAATAAGATTAGGAGTCACTTCAGCCATTTGGCTTTGTAGATAATTAGGTAGACTAATCATGTTAATAAGGCGCAATTGCTGTTCGAGCCAATGAGCGTGATCTTCTTCAGTGTCTTTTAACTGCTCAACCAACATTTCACGTGTCACATAGTCATGCTCTGCTTCGCAGATAGCGATGCCGTCTTTTAGGTGTTGTTGTACCTTGTACTCTAAGTCCAAATCTAGCTGTAGCATTTCAGGGACAGTAGAGCCAATGTTGATGGTATCAACAGTCATTTTTGGCGTGCCACTCAGCATTAAGATACGGCGAATAATGGCTTGGGCATGTAGTGTCTCATCTGCCATTTCATGATGAATACGCTCATAAAGTTTACCGTAATGCCATTCAGCATACATTTCAGAATGTATAAAATATTGGTCGCGAGCTGCAAGCTCACCACCTAACAAAAAGTTTAAATAATCAATGACTTTTTGGCTGCCTATCATAACGTGTACTCCTCTATATCTACCTTGTATATCGTCTTACAATCAAAATGACCTACATCAGGACAGTCTGATCAACAAACCAATTACTTAGTATCAAAATCAACAGAATTTATTGCAATATTAGAGACACATAATAGCATACAGGCTGTTATCCAGCTTGTAACATTATGAACTAAGAATAAGATGCTAGTTGAGAATAAGATGCTAGTTGAGAACAAGATGCTAGTCGAGAATAATAACTGGCTAGATCATGTCATTATATATCGTTAGATAATTATTAAATGGCTACGGCGTTACTCTCACAAGATGTACTACTTGTACAATCTGCGTTTAGATGACTTGTATTCATTTTAGAGGGCTTTGACTATATATCGTGTGACTTAAAAATGACAACATAAACTATTTTAGCCCATGTGGAGGGCTATCGTTTGAATGGAATGCACGGCTTATTCTTATGACAATATTTGGATATTTTGACGCTATTAAATATATAAATGTGTCAATTAATGGCACCTAAGTGGCTGCTGTCAACAATATCCATTTTATTAAAAATAAGCGCATCAACACTAAGAATCTTACCCTATCCATGGTAGATAGAGTAAGTAATTAGTGGTATTTATGTCAATATGAGTTCGGGTGGCATCTACATTGAGAATGATAGAAAATTGAGAATGGTAAAACAGAATAGAAACGAGATGAGCTATTAATGCTTAAACAGCGTACGCTAATTCATCAAGCTTGGCATGATGTTCATCTAAGTAGTCATTGACCATAGGCTCACAGCAGCCACAACAAGTTGCCACATCTAGCGTATCTTTTAGACCATCAAGCGTATCGATGCCTGACGCAATCGCTGCCTGAATTTGCTTTTCTTTTACGTCATTGCAAATACATACGTACATGAACTGGCTCCTATGAACATCACTATTCAATAACTATTTGACTGTCAGTCAGTTTAAAGAGTTGATAATCATCATCTTATGCAACTTAATTTTCGTCACTGGACAACCAATCAATCATCTTTATTGATTGACCTATCATAACGATAACTATTATCATTTTCAATAGTATTTAAATGTTTTTTTAAGGAATTCTGCATAATTGGCAAGGATATTGCATCCTTTAATCTATCTAAACGAATATAAATATGTATGTTATGATATAGATGAAAGGTAGTAAATTAACGATAAACTGTAATTTAGCTCACTTTTTAATCGATTTTATGCACAACTACTGTTATATTTAACTTCTATTAACAAAAGCCCTATAGGGATCATACTATGTCTGACAATAATTTTACGTTACGACCTATTGAGCTGTTTAAAGTCTTATCTGACCCGACCCGCTTAAAAATATTTCAAATTTTATTTAAAAAAGAATCACGCTGCGTGGGAGAGTTAGTAGAGATACTAGATCAGCCACAACCAACGATATCACGTCATTTAAATCATTTGAAAGAACTGGGTATTTTAAGCTGTGTACGAGATGGTACATGGATGTGGTATGAAGTGTCCGATGACTTACCAGAATGGTGTCAAGAAATTTTAGATATTACCTATGAGCAAATATCTACTAAAGATATTGCCATGCCAAAGCCTGGTTAACGATGTTTCGTATTAAGAATATTCAGACATACCCTACAAAAAAAGACCTATTTATCATAGGTCTTTTTTTATTTCTAATGAAGTATGTCGACTATTTAAACCAAATCTAAAAACTCACTAATAAAGGTGCTAGCTGGTTGATGTATCAGCTCTTCTGATGTCCCTACCTGCTCCACTCGCCCTTGATTCATAACGACAATCTCATCAGATACTGCACGCGCCTCTTCTTGATCATGAGTAACCATAATGCTAGTAATACCCAGCTCATGGTGGATATTTTTTAACCACGTACGTAGCTCCTTACGAACTTTAGCGTCTAGTGCACCAAACGGCTCATCAAGCAATAATAATTTCGGCTTTACTGCAAGTGCACGTGCCAGTGCAATTCTCTGACGCTGACCACCTGATAATTGGTGTGGATAAGCATTGGCAATCTGTGGCAGCTGCACTAACTCTAATAGCTCTGCCACACGCTTATTAATATCAGCTTTGCTTGGTCGCTCATTCTTTGGCAGCAAAGTGAGACCAAACGCGACATTATCAGCGATATTTTTGTGACGAAACAGCGCATAATGTTGAAACATAAAGCCGATGTGACGTTTTTGTACAGGCGTGTTCGTCACATCTAACTCATCAAACAACACCTGCCCAGAGTCAGCATACTCAAGACCTGCAATGATACGCAGCAAAGTGGTTTTGCCACAGCCCGACGGTCCTAGTAATGTCGTTAGCTTGCCAGTTGGTACGGTGATATTGATATTATCTAAGGCTGTAAAATCACCAAATTTTTTATTGATGTTGCGAATTTCGATGCTCATAATGATGTCTCTTATATATATTTTAGTGACCATTTATGTCAGTCATGCGTTACCAATAAACAGTAATGTCTCACTTATACCTTGTCTGTAACCGTTGTCTCAGTACTTAATGATATCTCAGGTATATTATCCAATCGCCCAGATTTGGCAAACTTACGCTCTTGTAGTTTAGTCATGATTTGCTGGATAAGCAGCGTAATCAATGCCAATGCAGCAAGTAAACTAGATAAAGCGAAAGCGGCTGTAAAGTTGTAATCATTGTAAGCAATCTCAACCAGTAGTGGCATGGTGTTGGTCTCGCCCCGAATATGACCTGATACGACGCTGACTGCACCAAACTCACCCATCGCCCGCGCATTGGTCAAAATTAGGCCATATAGCAGTGCCCATTTAATATTTGGCAACGTCACATGCCAAAAAGTCTGCCAACCAGAAGCGCCCAATGTGAGTGCTGCTTGCTCTTCACTATCACCTTGAGTTTGCATCAGCGGTATCAACTCACGTGCGACAAACGGGAATGTGACAAATAATGTCGCTAATACAATACCAGGAACCGCATAAATGATTTGGAACCCCATACTCTCAAGCCAGCCACCAACCGTAGAGTTGAGTCCAAATAGCAATATGAACATCAAGCCTGCAACCACTGGTGAAACAGAAAATGGCAAATCAAGTAACGTGGTAACCAACTGCTTACCTTTAAACTGATAGCGAGTGACCAACCATGCAATCGCGATACCCATCACCATATTAATCGGTAAAACAATGGCCGCAGTAATCAATGTTAGCTTAATGGCTTGTAGTGCCTCTGGATCGACAAGTGAGGCAATATACAACTGCCAGCCACCCTTAAAGGCTTCGTAAAACACCGCCAATAAAGGGATCACTAACATCACTACCATAAATAGTACGGCAATAACGATAAAGATACGACGTATCCATGGTGCATCTTTGGTGGCTGCGTTACTCTGGTAGTCGTAGCTATTAGATATTTGCATATTAGCGTGCTCCTACACGGCGTGACAGCTTCCACTGTACGATATTAATGGTTAACAGAATCACAAATGAGATAAGCAGCATAAATAGTGCGACAGCAGAGGCGCCTTGAATATCAAACTGCTCAAGCTTGCTGATGATAATCAACGGTAAAATCTCAGACTGCATCGGAATATTACCTGCGATAAAAATCACCGAGCCATATTCGCCAGTGGCACGAGCAAACATCATACCTGCACCCATTAATAATGCTGGTAACAACTCCGGTAAAATTACTTTACGAAAGGTGGTTAAGCGATTGGCGCCTAGCACGGCAGCCGCTTCCTCAAACTCAACTGATAGCTCAGCGAGTACCGGCTGCACAGCACGGACGATAAAGGGAAAGCTGACTACGACCAACGCCAACCAAATACCCAGTGGCGTAAACGCCACTTGAATATCAAACTTAGCAAACCATTGACCCATCAACCCATTGGGAGCATAAAGCGTAGCAAGCGAGATACCAGTAACCGCTGTTGGTAAGGCAAATGGCAGGTCGACCAAGGCATTAATTAAAGACTTACCCCAAAACTCATAACGTACGAGCACCCAAGCAACCAAGGTACCAAACACCATGTTAGTAAGCATGGCTAAAAAAGACATCCATAAGCTCAGCTTGATAGCAGCCGTCACTTGCGGCTGGCTGATGGTCTCCCAAAAGCCACTCCAACCCATTTGCGTTGTCGTATAAGCCATCATCGCAAACGGCAACACCACCAATAGCGATAAGCTAAAAACAGTAATGCCCATGCTCAGACCGAAACCTGGCAGTACATTGCGTTGACGCAAGCGTGTTAGCCAACCTTTCTTAGCAGGGGCTTTACTGGCAGAAGAAGATGTTGCACTCATAGTGATGTCCTGTTGCCTAACTGATGGTACTTATCGTAAGACCATGTTATATCGAACTTATTATTAAGATGCTTACGGTATAAAGGACACAGTGCGTACGACCATGTCCTTTATGAAGTTTTCCTAAATGACCACATCACCTAACTGGTAGTAAAGTCACTGCTTTGAATAAATGAGCAATCTTAGTCAATTGCTACTGCGGTGCATTGATAGCCAATTGATCGAACACGCCGCCATCACTGAAGTAAGTACCCATGATGTCATCCCATGACCCAAAGGCGTCATTCGGACGGAAAGTTTCAACTGGTGGTAATTTGTCACCGTTTTTCTCTAGTACGCTTTGTACACTAGGACGTAGATAAAGATCGGCTGCCAATTGCTGAGCAGGCTCGCTCCATAGGTAATCAAGATACGCTTTTGCGGCGTCTGTTGTACCTTTTTTGTCTGTCACAGCTTTGACAACAGCCACTGGGCTTTCTGACTTGATAGAGTATTTTGGATAAACGATATCGACTTGACCCGCACCAAAATCGGTCGCTGCAAGGTTGGCTTCATTTTCAAAGGTTACTAAGACGTCACCGATACCACGCTGAACGAATGTCGTTGTGGCAGCACGGCCGCCATTTTCATAGACTTTGACATTTTTTAGCATGTCTTTGACATAGCCTTTAGCTTTTGCTTCATCTTGATTAAAGGCATGCAAACCATAGCCATACGCACCTAAGAATGCATAACGACCATTACCCGTCACTTTTGGGTTAGCCATGACAATCTCAAGACCATCTTTGGTCAAATCTTCCCAGTCGTTAATGCCTTCTGGGTTACCTTTACGTACCAAAAACACGATAGTACTGGTAAAAGGCACTGCATTATCAGGGAATTTACTTTCCCAATCTGACTCAACCAAGCCTTCTTTCTCAAGCAGCTCAATATCAGATCCTTGGTTCATCGTGGCCACATCCGCCTGTAAACCGTTAGCAACAGACAGTGCCTGCTTGCTTGAGCCACCATGTGACTGTTTGATTAGGATATTACTGTCTGGGTTTTCAGCTTTATAGTGTTCAACGAATAACGGATTGTAGTCTTTATAAAAATCACGGGCCACATCATAAGAGACATTCAGCAACTCGATATCTTGCCCTTCTGTCGCGGCTGCGCCGTCCGCATTGGCAGTCGTATCGCCATTGCTACAACCAGCCAAACCCAACGTTAATGCAACGCCTGCAATGCTCAAAACATTCAGTTTTTTACTTTTTTGTTGATAACCAGCTGCGTGTGTCATAAATCCCTCAAAAATATTTGTTAAGTAATGCAAGTATGCTAACAGTGCCATCTTATTATGTTTAATGATGAATATGCGTATGTTATTGCCAAAACGGAATAACTAGGCGATAACTACAAACTTGTCAATTTATTTTCAGGAGCCACTAAAAATACTGTTGATGAAGCGTCAAAAACACAAACGCTTGCAGCGCCTATTATTCGACAGTCAGCCAGTCAAATGAGTGTTAAAAAGCTATTTTTCTACGCGAGCCAGCTGATCAAAGCGGCCACCATCGATAAAGAACGTATCCATAATCTGCGTCCAAGTACCAAAAACAGATACTGGGTCGAAAGTTGCAATTTCAGGCAATGTGTCTTTATGAGCAGCCAGTACTTCTGCATTACTAGGGCGCATGTACATCTCTGCCATGAGCTGCTGAGCAGGCACATCCCACAGACCTTGTAAGTAAGCACTTGCGGCATCTGTCTTACCGCTTTTATCCGTAACACCGGTCACGACTGCCACTGGATTAGCAATTACTATAGAGTAGCTTGGATACACAATATCGACTTGGCCTTTAGCAAACTGCCTAGCAGCCAAATTTGCCTCATTTTCAGTTGTGACGAGCACATCCCCTAGCCCGCGTTGGGTAAAACTGGTCGTCGCTGCACGCGCACCATTGTCATAAGTGACCACATTTGCTAATAGTTTTTTGATGAAGTCATCAGTTTTGGCTGGAGCTTCCACACTTTCTTTAAATTGATGCAAACCATAACCATACGCTCCTAAGAAAGCATAACGCGCTGTGCCACTGGTTTTTGGGTTCGGTATGACCACATCGATATCATTGCGTGCCAAGTCCGACCAGTCTTTGATGTTTTTTGGGTTGCCGCTACGTACCAATAGCACCATGGTACTGGTATAAGGCACTGCATTATTCGGGAACGCCTGCTTCCAATCAGTGGCTACCAGCCCTTTTTCTACCAACAGATTCATATCGCTTTCTTGGTTTAAGGTTGCCATATCTGCTTGCAAACCATTAGCAATAGACAGCGCTTGCTTACTTGAGCCACCATGTGATTGATTGACCTTGACCTTACTACCTGGATGCTCTTTTTCATAACTTGCACTGAATAGAGTGTTGTAGTCTTTATAAAAGTCACGTGATACATCATAAGAGACATTCAGTAAGCTGATATCCTGCGAGTCTCCCGCTGTCGGTGTGTCTTGTTGCGTGGCTTCAGTAGGACTACAGCCTGTTATCAGTAAGGCGACTGCCCATGCACTACCAACTTTTAAACTGATATTAGATACCTGTGATCGCATATGTTTCTTCTTAATAAATGATAGGGTACTAACCAAATATTGATTGCTCTATTATTAGTATTGAAGCTTTAAATATTTTGGATTTTGCCCGATGGATAATAAAAGATATGCTAGCAGTTTGTGTGCTAGACTCTTAGTGACGAATTCGCTTATCAAGTGTTTAACTTGGCATAAGCGATTTTGGCGATCCACAGCCCTAATGTTTGGAATATTTAACCCGCCCTAGCCTATACCTGAAACAGGTAAGAAATTGTAAACATAAAAAAGGTGCCAGACGATAAGCCCGACACCTTTTTTATTAACTTTTTATAATGTTTTTATAATACTTATACCGCAGATGCTCCCGTTAATTTCACCTCGGCACGTTCTTCTTTTGCGATACCAGCATAGTAATTACGCAATATCTGTAGCACTTCTGGGCGACTAAAATTATCTGGCACTTCTTCATCTTCTGATAGGGCTTTACGCAGCTTAGTCCCCGATACTTTGACATGCTCAGAGGCGTCATGCGGGCAAGTTTTGTCAGAGGCCATCGCATTACAAGCATTACACCAAAAGGTCCAGCCAATTTTTAATGGTTGGGTGATGAGGTCATCTTTGCCGACTTTATCAAAAATGGCCTGCGCGTCAAAGGCACCATAGTAATCACCAACACCAGCATGGTCACGACCTACAATAAGATGGCTACAACCATAATTTTGACGGAATACAGCATGTAACAATGCTTCGCGAGGTCCGGCATAACGCATGTCTAGTGGATAACCCGCTTGAATAACAGTATCTTGTTGGAAGTAGTTATCGATTAAGGTCTTAATTGCTTCTTGACGCACTTCTGCTGGGATATCACCAGGCTTTAACGCGCCGAGCAAAGAGTGTACTAAGACCCCATCACAAATTTCGATGGCAATTTTGGCAAGGTATTCGTGTGAACGGTGCATTGGGTTACGTGTTTGGAATGCCGCAACCGTTTTCCAGCCTTTGGCATCCAAAATTTCGCGTGTTTCAGCGGGCGTTTTATAAATTTCAGGATATAATGTTGGAAACTCGCCTTCGCTGAGTACTTCTACGCTACCTGCGATATTGACATCGTCTTGGTTCAATACTTGTTGAACACCTGGATGCTCTGAATCTGTTGTGGTAAATACTTGCTGACACTCATGCGTTTTGTCGATGGTGTAAGTCTCTTCCACAGTTAAGATGCCCATCACTTCACCATCTTCAGCGACCAGTGCCACTTTGTCACCTGAGTTAAGGCTGTCAGCAGTCGCTTTAGGTGCTGACAACGTAATAGGAATCGGCCAAAACAAGCCTGCGTTGTCACCACTTTGCAAGCGCATGTTGTCAACCACGCCTTGCCAATCCGCTTGATTCATAAAGCCATTCAACGGTGTAAAACCACCAATACCAAACATAATTAAATCACCACGCTCACGAGAGCTTAAGGTGATCGTCGGTAATGTGCTGGCAAGCGTAATCGCTTCATCGCGAGCATCCCCTCTTAGTAGTAACGGCTTTAATTCATTGCTACCGTGTGGCGGAACAAGTTTTGATGGCTGATTATTAATAATAGAAGCTGTCATAGTCGTTTTAAAACCTCAAAAATAGTGCTGAGAAAGTAAGAAGTGGCTTAAGAAATGGTTGTGGCATTGCGCTTTAAATTTGATAAGCATAGGCTACCTAACTTTCGTTATGAAAATTTATGCTGTGTTTGGATATGGATATGTCTTAAAGGAATTTATGTTTTTAAGCGCAAGCTTATATGATGTAAAGCTGAATTGTGCGCATTGCGAACGGCAATAAACCTATTACACACGCAAATCATTTTCGTCGCTGCTTTTAAGTCTAAAAACAAATTTGAGATTACGTCATGTATCAATATAACTACGCTGACCAAAACTTAGTAGAGGAACGAGTCGCTCAGTTTCGCGATCAAACCGAACGGTTTTTGGCAGGCGAGCTGCCAGAAGAACAGTTTTTGCCACTGCGTTTGCAGAATGGTCTTTATATTCAGCGCTATGCGCCGATGTTACGTATCGCCATTCCTTACGGCTTACTAGCCAGTTACCAACTGCGCAAACTAGCAGAAATTACTCGTAAATATGATAGAGGTTATGGACACTTCACGACCCGTACCAATATCCAGTTGAATTGGCCAAAACTAGAAGAAGTGCCAGATATCTTGGCAGAATTGGCATCGGTACAGATGCATGCTATTCAAACATCTGGCAACTGTATTCGCAATACCACCACTGACCCTTATGCTGGTATCCATAAAGAAGAGATTGCGGATCCACGTCCTTATTGCGAGATTATTCGTCAGTGGTCTACGTTCCATCCTGAATTTGCTTTTTTACCACGTAAATTTAAGATTGCCGTTATCGGTACAGAGACAGATCGCGCAGCGACGCAAGTGCATGATGTTGGTTTGCACTTGAAGAAAAATGAGGATGACGAGATTGGTTTTGAAGTATTGGTTGGCGGCGGACTTGGCCGTATCCCAGTGCTTGGTAAAGTTATCAATAAGTTTTTGCCACGTGAGCATCTACTCAGTTATTTAGACGCTATATTACGTGTTTATAATCTGCATGGTCGCCGTGATAAAGGCAGTAAATATAGATCACGTATCAAAATATTGGTCGATACCTTAGGTGGACCTGCATTTGCTAAATTGGTCAATGCTGAGTGGGAAGCGCATACCAAAGACGGGCCGTTGACACTGACTGATGCAAATTTTGAAACCGCCATGGGCTTTTTCAGTGAGCCTGATTATGCGGACTTCGATGCGCTACAAGTTCAGTCTGATTTACAGCAGCAATTGAGCGCTGATAAAGACTTTGCCAATTGGTATAAACAAAATACTGTCGCACACAAAGTCAATGGATACCGTGCAGTAGTAGTTTCTTTGAAAGCAGGGTTGGTTGATGGTAAATACGTACCGTCAGGCGATGTCAGTGAGTCACAGATGGACGCGTTGGCTGACCTTGCAGACAAACATAGCTTTGGTGAATTGCGCGGCACTTACCAACAAAACCTAGTATTTGCTGATGTACAAACCAATGAGTTGTACGAGTTGTGGCAACAACTAAAAGCGCTGAATTTAGCTCGTGCCAATATTAACACCCTCACGGATATGATTGTTTGTCCAGGTTGGGATTATTGCTCACTTGCTAATGCCACTACCCACAACATCGCTGAACAAATAGAAAAGCAGTTTGTCGACCTTGACTATCTCTATGATCTTGGCGATATCCGTCTCAATATGTCGGGCTGTATCAATGCCTGTGCCCATCATCATACTGGCGATATCGGTATTTTGGGTGTCGATAAAAAGGGAGAAAACTGGTATCAGATTAGCCTTGGCGGCAACTCTAGCGACAATGCCAAGCTTGGCAAGATACTCGGTCGATCCGTACCTACGGAAGCAGTTGCTGACACAATTCAAAAGATCGTTGATGTCTATGTTGATCTACGTGCTACCACTGATAACGACGTAGAAAGCTTTGGTGAGTTGGTTGAGCGTGTCGGTATTGATCCATTTAAGGAGAAGGTCTATGGCTAATCACCATATTTTGGATAGTCAGGGTGTCGATATTAGTCATCAGGACAGCTGGCATGTATTGACCACTGAGACACTACCAGATGGAATCGCCTCTGTAGACCTTACTTTACTTGAGCTCTTACAACGACAAGAAAAACCTGATGTGCTAGTGCCACTTGCTGATTTGTTAGATGCTTCAGGCACGCTAGGAGTTGGCTTAGTCAAAGAAGTGTATGAGCTGATAATCCAGCATAGCAGTCATACTGGATTATGGGTGACTGCTGATACAGACACAGATGCGTTAATAGCGTTAAGTGAGCTGCTATTAACGCAGACGCTTATCGTCATACATGTGCCAAAGTTCGCTGATGGACGTAACTTTAGCTTCGCGCAAACCTTACGCCAAATTGGCTATCAAGGCGAGATTCGCGTTACTGGTGATTTTGGCCGTGATCAAATTGCCTATTTATTACGCGTAGGCGTCGACAGCTTTGTGCTTAGTGAGCACGACATGCAATCTATTTCTGATATTCGTCAAGCATTCAATGCGCTTGCCAGCAGCTATGGCGGTCGAGATGCCGCAGCATTACCGATGTTTGCAGGTGTTTAACTAACTTAAACTTTTACTACAGCATGCCCTCGTTTTCAGCCGACTCAAAGTTTGCTGTTTACATTGAGGGCCTGTGCTAAACCCTTTTATCAAATCAATCCCATTTAAGGAATATACCATGAGCCAATTACACCCAAATCTAAATATCGACCAAGCCAATCAAGACCTGCAAGGTAAATCACCAGAAGAAATCGTGGCATGGGCACTGACTCAAGCAAAAAACCCAATCATCACGACTAACTTTCGTCCGTATGAGTCAGCAATCCTGCATTTGGTTGCTAAGCAGCGTCCTGACATCACCGTACTATGGGTAGACTCAGGCTATAATACTGATGCGACGTATCAGTTCGCTAATAAAGTGATTCGTGACCTTAACCTAAACGTTGTGACTTATATACCTAAACAAACAGCGGCACATCGTGATGCAACCATGAACGGTATCCCGGGTATTGATAACCCACAGCATGGTGAGTTTACTGACCAAGTAAAACTTGAGCCATTCCGCCGCGCTTTAGATGAGCTGAAACCTGACGTATGGTTCAATGCGATTCGTAAAGATCAAACAGAGTTCCGTCAAGGCCTTGATGTGCTTAGCCTATCAAAAGATGGCGTGTTAAAAGTCGCTCCATTATTTGAAAAAACCGATGTTGATCTAGATGGTTATCTTGAAGAAAACAACCTACCAAACGAGTTTGATTATTTTGATCCAACTAAAGTAGAAGAAAGCCGTGAGTGTGGTTTGCATACTCAGCTATAATACTAGGGCATATCCTCAATTCAATCGATAGTTATCTAAGTGGGTTAAAAATAGCTAAATCTTGCCAAACGGTGTCAAATAGCTGACTAATATCTCGATATTATCTGCGCTATTTTCCTTGTTTGACGGCAATTTATCTCATTTTTATCACCATTTTTAAAATGAGGACACGCCCTAGCTGTTTATGAATAAAAAAGGCCCTTTC
>NZ_JBQSXG010000048.1:0-23328 GCF_052378005.1 Psychrobacter sp. AOP31-B2-9 | reverse complement strand
TTAAATATAGTAGCTATAAATAGTGTGCATAAAACCATTTACACTCACTACAGTTATGTAGTGGCATGTTATACTGCTAGCAATTCTGCAACAACCCCTACCTCACTATTATATAAGCTTAAGATATTCTATGGCACTGATACATTTAAAAGATATTCACCTCGCTTTTGGCGTTGCTCCTATTCTTGATGGCATTGACTTTTCGATTGAAGCAGGCGAACGTGTCTGTTTGATCGGTCGTAATGGCGAAGGTAAGTCTACTTTGTTTAAACTGATCAATGGCTCACTGCAACCTGATAGTGGCGAAGTTATTATTAATAGTAGCGTACGTATTGCGATGCTAGAACAAGACGTACCTGAAAGTAGTGGTCGCATCCTAGACATTGTGATGGGTGGTAGCCGACGTACTGCTGATCTGTTGATCAACTACAACGAACAGACCGATTTGTGTGCGAATGGCGACATGGCTGCTTGCGAGCGTATGGCGGAGTTGCAGCATGATATCGATGCCGTACACGGTTGGGATTTGGAACGTGAAGCAACTCGTCTTATCAAAACCATGGGGCTAGACCCAGAAGACGACTTGTCTTCATTGTCAGGTGGTCGTAAACGTCGTGTGCTATTAGCACGCTCATTGGTTACCAAACCTGATGTACTCCTCCTCGATGAGCCGACCAACCATTTAGACGTTGATAGTATTGAGTGGTTAGAGCACTTTTTATTAGATTGGCAAGGTCTGACACTATTATTCGTGACCCATGATAGAGCGTTCGTGAATAAACTATCGACTCGTATCATTGAGCTAGATCGTGGGCAGTTGACCAGCTATGATGTCACCCAAGGCGAAGGTGGTTATGCACGCTATCAAGAGCTAAAAGAACTACAGTTATTGGCTGAAGAAAAAAATAACGCTAACTTTGATAAAAAACTGGCGCAAGAAGAAGTTTGGATTCGTCAAGGTATCAAAGCCCGCCGCACCCGTAATGAAGGTCGTGTTCGCGATCTAAAAGCACTGCGCGAAGAGCGTAGCGCCCGTCGTGAGCAAGTCGGTAATGTGAATATCACCATGGGTCAAGGTGAGAAAAGCGGCAAGCTCGTCTGTAAAGTCAAAAACTTACATCTTGAGTATGATGGCAACGTGCTGGTTGATGACTTTACCACGACTATCATGCGTGGTGATAAAATCGGGATTGTCGGACCTAACGGTGCAGGTAAAACCACACTTATTAAAGCTCTACTCGATATGTCTGATGACGAAGTCACAAAATCTGGTAACGTCGAATTGGGTACCAATTTAAAAATTGCATTTTTCGACCAGCTACGCGATCAGTTAGACCTTGAAGCTAGTGTGGCACAAAATGTCTCAGAAGGCTCAGATTTTGTAGAAGTGGGTGGTCGCAAGACACACATCATGAGCTACTTGCAAGACTTCTTATTTGCCCCAGAGCGTGCACGTACTCCTGTCAAGGCACTATCAGGTGGTGAACGTAACCGTGTGCTACTTGCCAAACAACTATTAAAACCTGCCAACATTCTCGTACTCGATGAGCCAACCAATGATTTGGACATGGCGACACTTGAGCTATTAGAAGAATCAGTTGCCAGCTTTGGCGGAACGATTTTGCTTATCAGCCATGATCGCTCATTTATGGATAACGTTGTTACCTCAACATGGGTATTTGACGAAGATGAAGACGGCAAAGGGGTCGTCAGTGAGTATGTTGGCGGCTACCAAGAATATCTGGTACAAAAAAACCGTGAACAAGCAGCCAAGGCAGCTAGAGCGCCCGTAAGCAATACCGCAGTTAAAACAGCCAGCAAACCAACGGCTGCAAAACCCAATAAAGTGGCCAAAAAGCTTAATTTTAATGAGCAACGCGAACTGGATAATCTACCAAAAGAAATCGCAGCATTAGAAACTGAGCAAAATCAATTGCAAGAACAGCTGGCAGATGGTTCTTGGTTCACTACTGATATCACTGCAGCAACAGCGGCTAGCGAGCGATTATTGGCTATAGAAGATGAGATGATGGTCAAGTTAGAGCGTTGGAGTACGCTTGAAGGTTAAAGCATACTTGATATTTTGCGATAGCAGCTTATTTATGGTGACAGGTACTTAATTATCAGAAATAATCACCACTTTATGATATGAAGTGGTGATTATTTACTTATAGCTACTTACAAAGCAGTTATATAGTGAAAGTTACCTAATTTTCAAGTATCATTCGCTATTGCTAAATATCCTTATTAATTTTAAGGTCATTACGTCTACAATCCTCGTAAAGGATGGATGTTAGACAGTAATACCTCTAGACGTTTTGCGGTGATTATCACTTTCAACCTTATAATATACCCTATTGAGGTTGCTTTATTTTTAACGCAATAATTTATTTTATCACCGAAATAGCTTAGAATAGCAACAATTAGCAAAATTAGGCATAGCCAAAGTGGCTTGATATTGTATATTTTCTAAGCCACAAACCCAGTGTGGGATAATCCCATTTCATTCACCTGGAGGAAGTATTAATGAGCCAAGCCGAAGGCGTTAACGTACAACGCCGTAGAGTTCTTATTGCCTCAACTGCCGCGATTGGTGCAGTTGGAGTCGCTGCTGTGGCAACACCTTTTGTCCGTTCTTGGTATCCAAGCGCTAAAGCTGAGGCTGCAGGGGCTGCAGTGACCCAAGACATTGGTTCTATCGAAGCTGGACAGATGATTGTTGTCAAATATCGTGGTAAGCCTATCTATGTGGTTAAACGCACAGAAGATATGTTATCGACTTTAGAATCTGTAAAACCTTTGCTGTCTGATCCAGATTCTGAAGCATCATTACAACCTGAATATTGCAAAAATACAGAACGCTCTATCTCACCAGATGTTTTGGTGGTTGAAGGTGTTTGTACACATCTGGGCTGTGCACCAAACTATCGCCCTGATGTTGGCGCAGCCGATCTGGGTGGTAATGACTGGTTCGGCGGATTTTTCTGCCCCTGTCATGGTTCTAAGTATGATTTAGCAGGACGTGTCTTTAGTGGCGTTCCAGCACCGCTTAATTTACCTGTTCCAGAATATGGTATGGATGGTACTATCTTGACGGTTGGGGAGGCTTAATATGAGTATTGGTAAGAAATTGATGCATTGGGTGGACGCGCGTTTTCCTGCGACTGAAACCTATGAATACCATATGTCAAAGTACTACGCACCAAAGAACTTTAACTTTTGGTATTTCTTTGGCGTATTATCAATGATTGTATTGGTCAACCAATTAGTGACTGGTATATGGTTGACGATGATGTACAACCCAAGTGCCGAAGGGGCATTTGCGTCTGTTGAATATATCATGCGTGATGTAAAAGGTGGTTGGCTCATTCGTTATATGCACTCCACTGGCGCATCTGCGTTCTTTGTCGTGGTCTATCTGCATATGTTCAGAGCCTTGCTATATGGTTCATATCAGAAACCCCGTGAGCTTATTTGGCTCATCGGTATGGGTATTTACCTAGCACTTATGGCAGAAGGCTTCTTTGGTTATCTACTACCTTGGGGTAACATGTCATTTTGGGGTGCTCAGGTTATTTTGAACCTTCCTGCTGCTCTACCAGTGATTGGTGACGGTCTTGCTGAATGGGTACGCGGTGATTATATCATCTCAGGTATTACCCTAAACCGCTTCTTTGCACTACACGTAGTGGCTATTCCACTAGTCTTGGTAGGCTTAGTATTTATGCATATTGTGGCGCTACATCATGTTGGTTCGAACAACCCTGATGGTATCGACATCAAAAAGCTAAAAGATAAGAATGGCATACCATTAGATGGTATCGAGTTCCATCCTTACTACACTGTGCATGACATGGTTGGTATTGTGGTCTTCTTTATTTGTTTCTTTGCAGTGGTATTCTTCTTCCCAGAAGGTGGTGGATTCTTCCTTGAGCCACCAAACTTTGAGACAGCGAACTCACTGAAAACACCAGCGCATATTGCACCAGTATGGTACTACACGCCATTCTATGCCATCTTACGTGCCGTTCCTGATAAGCTTGGTGGTGTTATCGCAATGGGTGCCGCAATTGCCGTACTGTTCTTAATACCATGGCTTGATAGATCACCAGTACGCTCAATACGTTATAAAGGCATCTTGTCTAAAATTGCACTGACTGTGTTTGCCATCAGCTTTATCATATTGGGTTACTTAGGTGCCACGCCAACGACGCCAACAGCAACACTCATGGCTCGTATATGTACAGTGCTCTATTTCTTATTCTTCTTATTGATGCCATTTTACACTGCCATTGAAAAGTGTAAACAGCCACCAGAACGCGTTACCGGAGGTCACTAATGAACACGCTAATTAAATCCCTAGCTGGTCTAGGCTTAGGCGCGGCATTGAGTTTGACTGCTGGTACTGCAATGGCAGCTGGCGGTCACGGATGTGGTACATTCGTAAACGCCGATGGTGTCGAAGAGCATTTAGCTTGTAGTACAGCCCCTATTGATTTTACCAATAAGGGCTCACTACAAAACGGTGCGAAAACCTTTATGAACTACTGTGCGGGTTGCCACTCAGCTAAGTACGTTCGTCATTCTCGCATTGCTCAAGATTTAGAAATACCACCTGAGTTGGTTGAAAAGTATCTAATGGTAACCACTGATCAAATTGGTGACCATATCAATGCTGAAATTGACCCTGAAGTCCAAGCAGCTTGGTTTGGTGCAGCGCCTCCTGACCTATCACTTGAGACACGACTGCGTGGCGATGATTGGGTATATACTTACCTACTGTCGTTCTATGAAGATCCAAGCCGTCCTTGGGGTGCTAACAACTTAGTACTAGCGAACGCAGCCATGCCTCATGTCTTGCATAACATGCAAGAAGAGTTGAGCCAAGAAGAGTTTGAGAGTGAGGTTGGCGATTTGGTTAACTTTATGGCATGGATGGGCGAACCTGCTCGCCATGACCGCCAAGTAATTGGTTTCTTCGTTATTTTGTTCTTATTGGTCTTATTGATTCCAGTTTACTTATTGAATAAAGAGTTCTGGAAAGATGTAAAATAAGCCAATACTAAAAACATCAAAACCAAGCAAGATATTAGGCACTACTTTGGTAGTGCCTTTTTTCTATTATAATAATCAATAATGAACACCAAACGCTCCATCAACCAAAATAGACAAATAAAACGCTCAATATCAATGTTTACGTACGTTACCTTGATAAACAGGACAACTTTGTTTACGATGACAACCTTCACTATTAACATTAGGCTTTCATGATCGATGCGAACGACATTCCAAGTAGTCAGCTAATTCTATATGCTGATGACGGCTACAACAGTCATGTGGTACGCCTATTACTTGAAGAAAAAAATCTCGCTTATTATTTATCACGTTTACACTCTGAACGTCCTGAAGATTTGACCGAGCTCAACCCTTATCATACCTTGCCTGTACTACAGCAGCGTGAGATTGCGCTCTATGAAATTAATGTCATTTTTGAGTACCTAGAAGAGCGTTATCATACCAATAAACTACTGCCTGAGACGCCACAAGAGCGTGCACAGTTTCGGCAATTGGCTTGGCGAATTCAACATGATTGGCTTGTACTTGGTAAGCGCCTATTGATGCATCCAGACAGTTTTAATAAAGCACAAGCTGCCATTGCTAAAAAGCAGTTAAGCGATTCCCTTATTACTTTATCCCCACTCTTTGCTCATAAACCCTATTTTATGGCCGATGAGTTTGGCTGGTGTGATGTGCTATTAGCACCACTGCTATGGCGACTAGATGAAATGGGTATCGAGCTACCACGCGCGATCAGCCGTCCGTTGTTCGAATATCAAACAAGAGTGTTTGAGCGTGGCAGCTTTCAAAAAAGCGTGCAGTGATTAGACAAGTATTAAAAGCTGCCCTAAAATAACTACAAATAAAACCAACATCAAACAGCGTTTATCGCGTGATAAGTTACTAAATAAGACATTTTTAATCACCAGACATAATTTGTATAGGAAATCATCAGATGAGTGAAACGACCTCTATTACCCCTACCCGTCCTTATATGGTACGTGGACTATACCAGTGGATAGAAGACAACCTCCTTACCCCTTATTTGATGGTTGACGCCACTGCTGACAATTTACAGATTCCAAGAGAACATGTACAAGACGGGCGTATCGTACTCAATATTGCTAGCCGTGCGACTGGTAATATGCATATGGGTAATGATTATATTAATTTCAGTGCGCGTTTCGGCGGCGTCTCACAAGAGATTTGGATACCACTGACTGCGGTGATGGGTATCTATGCAAAAGAAAACTCACAAGGTATGTTTTTTGACCCTAATGAATATGACAACTATGAGCCCGAAGAAGGCTCAGATACTGCTGTTAAAAAGAACACTTCTACTGCGCCTAAGCCAAAACGTGATAACAAAGCGGGTTTAAAGGTATTAAAATAACTGGTTTTTCTGCACCAAAAAGCCCGTCATATTAGATATGACGGGCTTTTTTTGTGTTGTAGCTTACCCAAGACATTATCTATGTTCTTGGTAACGTCACACCGCGTTGACCTTGGTATTTACCACCACGGTCTTTATAACTGGTCTCACAGACATCGTCCGCATCACTTTGGAAAAATAGCATTTGCGCAACCCCTTCTCCAGCATAGATACGTGCTGGTAAATTGGTGGTATTACTAAACTCTAAAGTCACATGACCTTCCCACTCTGGCTCAAGTGGCGTGACGTTAACGATAATACCGCAACGTGCATAGGTTGATTTACCTAGGCAAATAGTCAGTACATCACGTGGAATACGGAAATATTCCACCGTACGTGCCAGTGCAAATGAGTTAGGCGGAATGATACACTCATCGCCCACGATATCAATAAAGCTTTTTTCATCGAAGTTTTTAGGGTCAACCACGACTGAATGTACGTTAGTAAAGACTTTAAACTCAGGCGCACAGCGTACATCATAGCCATAGCTTGAAGTACCGTAGCTAACTAAACGCTCGCCTGAATCATTAAAACGTACTTGACCTGGTTCATACGGCTCAATCATGCCATGTTCTTCGGCCATTTTACGAATCCAGCGGTCAGACTTGATAGACATTCTTGTTCCTTAGAAAGTATTTAATAGCGACGATTATACGGAATTGATGGCGAAATTTATAGTAGCGTTGATTCAATACTAGCCATTTTCAGCTAATTTTTTAGGTCCCAGCCAAATTTTTCTAAGTCACTATTTTCTAAGCCGTTATTTTCTAAGTCACTATTCATTTACAGCTACTGGCTGTCCTTGGTAGCTGACTGTGCTACTAACTATTCCTCTTTTGGCTTGTCTTGCGGCAGCCCAAACGGCTTCTGTAATGGCTTTAATCTCTATCATTGTCAATCCGCCTGCTAACTCTTCAGTGACATTGACTGCTGCAAAACCACTTACTCCAAACCGATGCTTGGGAAACTTAAGCAATAAATCAGTAATAGCTTGTACTGCTAGCAAAAAATCAGCAATCACCATTCGGCGATTGCTAAAATTCGCATTAACTTGATGGCGTTTGTTACTGCCATCTTTATAGTAGCAAACGGCACTCACTTGATTATTTGACAGTCCAATGACGTATATCGGCGGTCGAAATAACTTTAGGAGCTGATATTGCTTGGGGATAGTATCTAAATGACTTTGATAAATAGCTACGCTCACAATGTTCTCTTTTAAAAAATTCGCTTATCATCGACAGGTTTGGCAAATTTATTGATATTGGCTTCAATATTTTTGGCAATGCTCAGATAATATGGCGCAAACTCATCATCAGCCAATACACTTGGTTCGCCTTTATCCACTTGCGCACGAATACTACTAGCAAGTGGCAATTGTCCTAACAGTGGTACATGATATTGCTCAGCGATAAACTCACCACCACCAGTCCCAAAGATGGCTTCAGTATGATTGCAGTTACTACAAGTATGTAGTGCCATGTTTTCAACCACACCAAGTACCGGAATATTGGTCTTGTTAAACATCTCGACGCCTTTTTGCGCATCCAGTAGTGCCACATGCTGCGGTGTGGTCACAATCACAGCACCCGTGACCGGAATACGCTGTGCCAATGTCAACTGAATATCACCTGTACCTGGTGGCATATCAATCACTAAATAATCCAGCTGTGGCCAGTTCGTTTGATTATATAGCTGCATCAATGCGCCAGTGGCTTTTGGTCCGCGCCACGCGACAGGTGTATTATCACCATCAAGTAAACTACCGATAGACAGCATCGCCATGCCATGCGCATCGACCGGCACAAACTGCTCGTTCTCTAGCTGCGGCTTCACATCAGCAACCCCTAACATAGTAGGCATACTAGGGCCATAGATATCCGCATCCAATACACCAACACGGTTGCCAAGCTTTTGTAATGCTAAGGCAATATTGACGGTCGTCGTTGACTTACCGACACCACCTTTACCAGACGCTACCACGATAATATGACGAATACGCGGATGTGCTGCTAATGATGATTGTGTCGGTGCTGCTTTCGTAATCGGTGGCTCGACGTTATTGTTACTATCAGGGTTTGCTGCAGCATTACTCTGACTATCCATGGCGTTGGTCGTCTTTGGCATTGGTTTTGGCAACGTTGAACCAGCCCCTTTCCCTGGTGCTGGTAGACGCACGTTCATATGAATCGTGGTGATACCATGCGGATGTAGTAACTGTCCAAGCTCCTGCTGAATGGTTTCAGGCTTGCTGTTCTGCGGCAAACGCAAGTCTAAAGTGAGCTGACTACCTTCACGATTAAGACCCGTAATCATAGTCGCAATACTAACCGTACCAACTTCATAACCAAGCAATACCTTGTCTACAGCACTGTCTCGAGCTGCTCGCTGTTCTGGCGTTTCTGGTTTTTTCGTGGGATTTTTTTTCATAAAATTAAACATAGCGACCATTACTGCCTATACAAGTGGGTGGGTAGGCTAAAACAATGCTCTAGATATCGTTGATAATCCAATAAACAAGGTGAGCCTATGAGCTTTTTAGCCAAACCTTTTATCGTGATAGTGTAGCTGAATTACGAGCATAAAAAAACCACAACGCCAGTACGACTGACCTTGTGGTGATGAACAATGATAATAATAAAAGATAAGATACTGTAAAGGTAAATCTTGATGCCAAAAACTACCGGTCGCTCGCTTTTTAGTTCATAAACCAACCATGGCTGGCTAAGATGGACTGCCCTGTAAAGACATTAGTCGGAAACGCGGCTAAGAATAAAGCCAATTGGGCAATATCGTCGACCGTGGTGAACTCTTTGTCGACCGTATTCACTAGCATGATATCGTTGACCACTGACTCTTCACTGATGCCTTTTTCGGCTGCTTGTTCAGGAATCTGTTTTTCAACCAACGGCGTTTTGACAAATCCTGGACAAATCACGTGTGAGCGTACGTTATGTTGAGCCCCCTCTTTGGCCAATACACGACACAGACCTAGCAGTCCATGTTTGGCAGTCACATAAGGCGCTTTATAGAGTGAGGCTTCATGCGAATGTGCCGATCCCATATAGATAACCGTACCACCCTTATCACCTTTATACATGTGCTTAATCGCAGCTTTGGTGGTCAAAAAAGCGCCATCTAAATGGATATCAAGCATTTTTTTCCAATCGCTAAACGCCATCTTGTCAATAGGGTTAATGATTTGGATACCCGCGTTAGATACCAGAATATCGATTCCGCCAAACGTATCGACCAGCTGTTGTACCCCATCATTTACCGCATTTTCTGAGGTAACATCCATCTCAATCGCCAGTGCTCGACCGCCAACGGCTTCGATCTCATCAACCGCTTTCTGCGCGGCTTCGAGATTGATATCAGCAATACCGATCGCTGCACCTGCTTTTGCGTAAGTTCCGGCGATGTCACGTCCGATACCACTTGCAGAGCCAGTGACTAACGCTACCTTGCCTGTCAAATCTTGTTGTAATTGGGTCGCCATATCGATTCCTTATGATGGTCTAAGAATATTATTAGTTTTTATAAAAATTGAGCTAAACGATTAGGGCGTGTTGAACATTCAAATATTAGGGCTGCTGATCACTAAAATTGCACCAAACTAGGCGCAAGCCGACGATAATGTCGAGACCTTAACTAGGCTTGTAACGACGTTTGGGGTGATTTTAGCATCAGCCTTGAGAACGGATCCAGCAAAGCACTGCTTTGCCCGTTTGCAAGGCGAGAGCTATGCTCGAGTGGAGGGCAGTACTCTTTTTTGCCAATACATGGCGAAATTGTTTAACCTAGAATGACTAGGTATCAAAAATTTCACTGCATATTGTCTAAAAAATAGTCACTGCCAGCACCACATTTGAATGTTCAACACGCCCTGATCTAAATAAATGCGCCACTATAACGCTGGCGACATATGTATCTATAGCATAAAACATAGTAGTCTTAGGAGCGTTACTCTACTGTACCAAGATTACTGCACAATGTTCACTGGCGTTTTTTCTTGTAACTCTTCGAAACTGACACCATCGGCTAGCTCAATCAATTTCAACCCGCTATCGGTGATGTCTAACACAGCAAGCTCAGTAATAATGCGATCAACCACGCCTTTTCCCGTCAGTGGTAACTCACAGTTGGCCAAAATTTTAGGGTCACCGTGTTTGTTGACTTGTTCCATCAGGACAATCACGCGCTGCACGCCTGCAACCAAATCCATTGCCCCGCCCATTCCTTTGACCATTTTTTTGGGAATCATCCAGTTGGCAAGATCGCCTTTTTCTGAGACTTCCATCGCACCCAATATGGCCAAATTAACATGGCCACCGCGAATCATTGCAAAAGAGTCTGAACTACCAAAATAACTAGCACCCGCCTCTGCAGTTACTGTCTGCTTGCCAGCATTAATCAAATCAGCGTCGACGCTATCTACCATAGGAAACTCGCCAATACCAAGCAGCCCATTCTCTGACTGTAGCCATACGTCTACGCCTTCTGGAATATAGTTGGCTACAAGCGTTGGGAGACCGATGCCTAGATTTACGTAATAACCGTCTTGCAATTCTTGTGCAGCGCGTTGTGCCATTTGTTCTCTTGTCCATGCCATGCTGATTTCCTTATTTTTTGCGATATTCTATTTTTATTCATTTAGACAGCCAGTTATCTAATCAATTAGCTGTCTAAGCTCTATCTATCTAAGCTCTATCTATCTAAAATCTACTATTAATGTCACATACAGCTAGACTTCGACTACGTTTTATTTACACGCCTTCTAGCGCTTTAGTTGTGGTTTTTTCGATACGTTTTTCGGGAGCGCTATTCAGTACAATACGCTGAACGAAGATACCTGGCAGGTGAACCTCATCTGGATCTAGCATTCCAGTCTCTACGATTTCCTCTACCTCTACGATAGTCATTTTCCCAGCCATCGCACAGTCTGGATTAAAGTTACGAGCGGTCTTGTTGAATATCAAGTTCCCTGCTTTGTCAGCTTTTTGCGCCTTGATTAGGGCAACATCGGCGCGCAATGAATGCTCTAGCACATAAGTACGACCATCAAAGTCACGGGTTTCTTTACCTTCAGCAACTAACGTACCTACGCCTGTTGCAGTATAAAACGCAGGAATACCAGCACCGCCTGAGCGCAGTTTCTCAGCCAGTGTACCTTGCGGCGTCAACTCAACTTCTAACTCGCCCGCCAGATACTGGCGCTCAAACTCTTTGTTTTCACCCACATAAGATGAGATCATTTTTTTGATTTGGCGAGTTTGCAATAATAGCCCTAGACCGAAATCATCGACACCAGCGTTGTTACTGATACAGGTCAAATGATTAACCCCACTGTCACGTAACGCTTCTATTAATGCCTCTGGAATACCACATAGCCCAAAGCCACCAATTGCGAGCGTCTGCCCATCCTTAACGATGCCTTGTAGCGCCTCTGCAGCACTGCTGTATACTTTTGATCGACTCATACTTATCTCCTATGATTGTTATTTATATTTTTTGATTTTTGCATAAACTGCACTTCACGGTCACTTACTTTGGTAGATGGATATATCGGCCCATAGATATATCGGCTCATGAATATAAAAGCACGCTGTATGGCTCAGCAGCTCTAATACTTGAATGTTCAACATACCCTATTCGTTTGAGCGTTATACTAATAGCCAAAACACACTCATGATAATCGCGCCAGATACCACCAGCACGATCAGGCAATAACCCATGATAGCTCGTGCATCCAAACCTGCAATACCCAGTAGCGGCAATGCCCAAAATGGCTGAATCATATTGGTCCACGCATCACCCCATGCAACCGCCATCGCCGTCACAGCTGGACTGACACCCAGTTCAATACCAGCAGGAATCATCACTGGGCCTTGAACGGCAAACTGTCCACCGCCCGATGGTACAAAAACATTGACCAAGCCTGCACTCAAAAATGCAAATATCGGGAAACTGTCTGCAGAAGCAGAATTGACAAAAAACTCGGTCACTTGCGTACTGATAGAGATGCCATCGGTATTGGCACCTGTCATGATTCCCATGATGCCACCATAAAACGGAAACAATAATACAATGCCTGTAATACCGCCAATGCCTGAATTCACGGCGCGATAGTAACGTTCTAACGTACCGTGCGACAGCAAACCTATAAATAAGAACAGCCCAATAACGATGTTCAGCCCTAAGTTAAATCCATTAGTACCAAACTCGCTAATGTAATACATCAGCGCTAATGCTAACAAGATCACAGCAATAATACGGCTATCGTCTAGCTTTTGGGCTGGTGTATCTCTTTGGGGTGCGATGTACACTTCTCGCTTGATCAGGTTGGGATCGATCACTGTAGGATTTTTGGGATGCATAAAACGGTTAACGAGAGGCAAAATGACTATTAGCAAACCCACCAGTAGCAAGTTATAGCCTGCAAATACGGTCTGTGACAAAGGCACCGCTTCGGTCATGGTATTACTAGACAATGTCAGTAGCGTATCACCGCCAGAGCTGAGCGTCAGTGGTATCGACCCCGAAAATCCACCATGCCAAATCACAAATCCAGAATAAGCAGCCGCGACCAGTAAAGGGTAATCGACATTGGCGACTTTTTTTGCCAATGATTTAGCAAAGATTGCTCCGATAATTAGACCAAAGCCCCAGTTAATCCATGAACCAACTAGCCCAACCAAGGTTGATACCATAATGGCGGTCGTAGGAGAATGCACTCTACTGGCAAGACTGTCCAGTAAACGTTGAATGAACGGTGCGCTAGCAAATGCGTAGCCAGTAACTAGGACCAATGCCATTTGCATGGCAAAGCTATGCAGCGACCACAAGCCATTACCCCAATGCCCTGCCATCGCAATCATGTCCTGACCAGTCGTTGCTAGCCCAACGGCAAACGCAATGAGGGTCAAAACAATCGAGAACACGAATGGGGATGGTAAATAGCGATTGACTAACTGCACGCTCATATTAGTGATGGCACTAAACATATTCACATTCCTTGTAAATTTAATGTTTGGTTTTGAGAGTTTTTATTGACACTTATTTTGACTGTTTATAAAGTTTGCCTGTGCTTCCCGCTCACTACCTCCAGTAAACAATAAAATATTCATTATTAGCAATATATTAATACGTTTCATATCGATATATCATATAAAAAGCATATGTGCTAACTTAGCATACTATTCTAGAAACGACTAGAAAATAACATCAAAAGCACGCGAGGCCATGTAATGTCTTGTTATAGCTCGCTGCTTTTTTTTGCCAAGGAGGGCAACTATGTTTAGCACATTCGCTATTGTCATCACTTTATTATTATTAATGTTTTTTGCCTATCGTGGCTACTCGGTACTGATTTTGGCACCGATTATGGCTATTTTGGCCGTGGTATTATCAGGTGACTTTTTAAGCAGTATTCCTGCTTACACTGATGTTTTTATGGGTGCGTTGAGCGGATTTTTGCTTAAGTTTTTCCCGATTTTTTTATTAGGTGCACTCTTTGGACGGTTGATGGCCGACTCTGGTGCGGCGACAGCGATTGCCAGCACCGTGGTTGAGAAGCTTGGTGCTAGCAAAGCCATACTCGCTGTTATTTTGGTATGCGCTATTTTGACCTATGGCGGTGTCTCATTATTCGTCGTCGCATTTGCCATCTACCCAATCGCCAAAGACTTGTTTAAAGCTGCCGATATTCCCAAGCGATTGATTCCAGCAGCCATTGCTCTAGGGTCATTTACCTTTACGATGACTGCACTACCGGGCACGCCAGCGATTCAAAACGCCATTCCCATTCCTTATTACAATACCAACGTGTTTGCTGCGCCTATTTTAGGCATCATCGGTGGTTTGGTTATGTTTATTGGTGGTTGGATGTGGTTACAATCACGAGCCAGAAAAGCCAATGCTGCAGGTGAAGGCTATGGTCAACATGATGATGAAGATGTGGGTAGTCTTAGTGCAGACACACAAGAAACTGAAGCGCTAAATACGCATCAAACTTCATTTACCGTTGCGATGATTCCCTTAGTATTGGTCATCGGTTTAAACGCTATACTGACATATATTATTTTTCCATTAATGGAATTCAACGGTTTACAGACACAATTCCCCGAATTGAATATCGCAGGCTCACTCGGATTATGGTCAATTATCATCTCATTGGTCGTGGCTTGTGTAGTACTAGTCCTACTCCGTATTGGACATTGGGATAACCTACAAAAGACCATTAACCGCGGTACTTACGACTCTATGTTGCCGATTTTTAATACGGCATCAGAAGTGGGTTATGGAGCCGTTATCGCTTCATTAGCAGGCTTCTTGATCATTCGTGATAGTATCTTAAACCTAAACCCTGACAACCCTCTGATCTCAGAAGCTGTCGCAATGACCACGCTTGCAGGTATTACCGGCTCATCATCTGGTGGTTTGAGTATCGCGCTGTCGACATTGGGCGAAGATTATCTAAGAATGGCCATCAATGCTGGTATCGATCCAGAGCTGATGCACCGAGTCGCTGTCATGGCAGCCGGTGGTTTAGATACCTTGCCACACAGTGGTGCGGTCATCACTGTCATCACTTTAGGGACAATGTTTGGTTCATTTTAAGTTTGGTTTATTTTAATTTTCAATCATAAAATCTAAACCATGGCGCCTAACCAAAAACCCACTTAGCGATTGCTTGGTGGGTTTTTCATGACAGTTCTTGCAACAATCAGTTATGGTTCAAGGCCAATATTTATAGTAGATAAATAAAGAGTTCGCTATATGCCACATAGAATACATTGCCTGATTAATTACGGAGGAATGTCACAAATTTAACCGAATTACGGTATCATAGGCACACTTTTTAAGTTTTCATTCTTTTTAGAAGTTTTTAGTATTGATAACATCGCGTCCAATGGACATAAACTGCTAAGACGTTTGATAATCAACCCGTTTATATAAAAATATAGGTGATAAAAGTGCGTGAGATTTTAGTAACCAGTGCGCTGCCCTACGCCAATGGCTATATCCATTTGGGGCATCTTGTAGAATATATTCAGACAGACATCTGGGTACGTGCGATGAAGGCACAAGGCCATCAGGTCACTTATGTCTGTGCAGATGATGCACACGGTACCGCCATCATGCTAAAAGCAGAAGCCAATGGCGTAACGCCAGAAGAACAAATTGCGTCCGTAAAAGCGTCACATGAAGCTGATTTTGCCAAATTTTTAGTCAATTTTGACAATTATCATTCTACTCACTCAGAGGAAAACAAGCATTTCTCTGAATTGATTTATCGTCGTCTTAATAGTGCTGGACACATTAGCACAAAGGATGTTGAACAATTATTCGACCCTGAAAAGAAATTGTTTTTAGCCGATCGATTTGTCAAAGGAGAATGCCCTGAGTGCGGTGCCCTTGATCAATATGGTGATAACTGTGAAGTATGCGGTACTACCTACGACGCTACCGAACTTAAAAACCCACATTCAACGCTATCTGATGCCACACCAGTCCTAAAGACCTCAAAGCATTATTTCTTTGATTTGCCTGAGTTTGAGCAATTCCTAAAAGACTGGACACGCAGTGACAACCGCTTGCAAACGTCAGTGGCAAATAAATTGCAAGAATGGTTTGACGCTGGCCTTACCAGCTGGGACATCTCACGTGATGCACCTTATTTTGGCTTTCAAATTCCAGATACCCCAAGCGATGAGCCAGACAAATACTTCTATGTATGGCTAGATGCGCCAGTCGGCTATATGGCAAGCTTTAAAAGCCTATGCGACAAACGTGAAGGTACTGAGCAAGCGCTTGATTTTGACCGCTACTGGGCACAAGAAAACGAGAATAAAACCGAGGTTTATCACTTCATCGGTAAAGACATCGTTTATTTCCATGCCTTATTTTGGCCAGCTATGCTAGCTGGTAGTGAGTTACGCACACCAACTGGTGTTTTTGCCCACGGCTTCTTGATGGTCAATGGCGAAAAAATGAGTAAATCACGCGGCACTTTTATTAAGGCCGAAACTTACGCTGAACACTTACACCCTGAGTATTTACGTTATTACTTCGCCAGTAAGCTGTCTGACAAAGTAGAAGATATCAACCTTGATTTAGAAGACTTTATGCAAAAGGTTAACTCTGACTTGGTTGGTAAAGTAGTCAATATCGCCAGTCGTAGTGCAGGGTTCTTGGTTAAGAAATACGATGGCATGCTATCGGATGTTTGCGTCGAGTCAGAGCTATTAGAAGACATTACTAAAACGGGTGATGAAATCGCGGTCGCTTATGAAAACCGTGAGTTCTCTCGCGCCATGCGCTTAATCATGCAGTGTGCAGACAAAGCCAATGAATATATCGATGGTAAAAAACCTTGGTCACTTGCTAAGCAAGAAGGTACTGAGCAAGAAGTTCAAGACGTCTGCTCGGTCGCTATTAATATTTTCCGTCAATTGATGGTTTATCTCGCGCCAGTATTACCAGAACTGACCGATAATGCTAAGGGCTTTTTAAACGTAGACGACTTAAGCTTTGCCAGTCGTAATGAGTGGTTACTAGGTCATAAAATCAATAAGTTTAAACCATTGATGCAACGGATCGAGGCAAAAGACATTGAAGCAATGATTGAAGATTCAAAAGCCTCTCTCGCACAAGCAGACGCTCCAGCTGTGTCCGATAATAGCAAGCCTGCCGTAAAAGACAAAGCGCAAACAACAGACGTTGATACTGAGCAAGCCGATTATATTGGTATCGAAGACTTTGCCAAAGTTGAGATGAAAGTAGCACACGTCTTAGAGTGCAATCATGTAGAAGGCGCGGACAAGCTTCTACAGTTTACGTTGGATGTTGGTGAAGACAAGCCACGCAACGTGTTCAGCGGTATTCGTAAGTTTTATGAGCCTGAGCAATTGGTTGATAAAAAGGTCATTTGTGTGACCAACCTTGCCCCGCGTAAGATGAAATTCGGTATATCAGAAGGCATGGTGCTATCAACTGGTGAGCCAAAGACGGGCTTGACGGTCGTTACCTTACCGGATGCTTGTGTCGTTGGTGATGTACTCGCATAAGATATATCTGCCTAAAAAGAGCTGACCTAATCCGCATAACTGTCGTGCTGAATAAGCTATCTTGCTGAATAACGGAGAACAACATTGGTATTGCTTAGGCTTTTGGCAGATATTCTCTTTTATTTGGCATTAGGTTTAATCGCTTATTGGTTTTTTACAGCAGATACGACCGCACTCTGGGTGGCTATCGGTAGTGGTGTGTTTAGTGCCATACTATTTATATATACTGCGGATATCAGACGCTCGCGACGCAGCAGTCGTTTAGATCCTTCGAGTATATGGGATTGGTTATATTTTATAGATATAATAGAGATTCCTTTTTATATAATTGGCTGGCTATTCCGTAGTTTATGGCGAGTCTTTGATTAGCGTTTGTTGAGCGTTCAAATACACAAAAAGATGCCCTAAGTGGTATCTTTTTTATTGCATTAAGATAAGCTAATAACGATAGCAGCGAATTACAATTATTTAGCATTCACATATTGACTCATAACTATAGTCTGTTGAACATTCAAATATGAGGGTTGCTGATTGCTACGCTGTAGGCTTTAATGCTTAACTATGGGTAGTCGCTCAATGTGTGTCTAATAGCGACTGCTCTCTCAATTCATTTAGCTCTACTTTTTTTAATTCTGCTTTTATTTTTTCGTATGCTTCTGTTTTTTTAATGGCTTCTGCTCTAGCTTTGTATGCATTAGCTTTTGCCGTTTCTGCTACTTTCGCAAGAGCTTCTGCTCTAGCTTCGTATTCATCAGCTGTTGCTTTTGCTAGCGCTGCTTCTGCTTCTGCCATAGCTACGCTGGCGCGCGCGTCTGTGCTAGATTGTTGGGCTTGTTCCATAGCATATTCATTATTGGCATTTGCTACTCCAAAAGTCAGAGCGGTCAAAACTATCACACCTGATAGGAGTGTGAATGATTGGTTTAATAATCTCATAATATTTACGACCTTAAATTTTTTCAAATACGATCATTAGGCAAGTTTGCTTTATTTTAACCCAGTTAGTGATTCTTTATTTATATTAATAATAATCAACTTTCCAAATATGGCTATGACTAAGACTCCTTAATTTTTTATTGCGATAAGTTACATTGCTGTCATAATATAGCCATCATGATCATAAAATTGATCACCCCAATGTTAGCCTACTATCGCAGAACTGACATCACAGAACTGATACTGCTGTCATTCGGCTAACCTGCATTCTCTAACCTATGAGCCAGACTAATAATGACCATTACTTCTACTCTACGCTTAAGCCTGTGCAGCGTTGCTATTGGTGCCATCAGTACTCTTGGCCTAATAGGCTGCTCAAATACCGATGATACCGCCACAGCCAATAACGCTGCCACATCTGACAAGCCCGCCAAAACATTGGCCATCACTCAAATCGTCGAACACCCTTCTCTAGATGAGATGCGTCGCGGCATCATAGATGAGTTAGCTGATAATGGCTATATCGAAGGTCAAAACCTAACGATTAACTTCCAAAGCGCACAAGGAAACACAGCGACTGCGGGTCAGATTGCCAAACAGTTCGCAGGAGACAATCCAGATGCCATCGTGGCAATCTCAACACCTTCTGCTCAATCAATCGTGGCCTCAACCAAAACTGTCCCCGTCATCTATACCGCTATCTCAGACCCTGTTGCCGCAAAGCTTATCGATGCAAATGCGGTACCTATCCAATCTAATGTGACAGGCTTATCTAGTGAGCTTCCTATTGCGCCGCAGTTAGACAATATTCAAAAAATTGTACCCAATGCTAAAACCATAGGCTACGTCTATAGCCCAGGTGAAATTAATTCTGTAGTGGTACTCAATCAGCTTAAAGAACTTGCACCAGCACGTGGACTTGAGATATTAGATGTGACCGCCAATCGTCCAACGGATGTTGCTATGGCAACACGCAGCCTCTCTGGTCGCGCTGATGTTATTTACACCTCTTTAGACAATAATGTCGTCTCTGGGTTTGAAGCCATGGCAGGTGCCGCCAATGAGCTAGATATTCCAATTATTGCCTCAGATGAGTTTAGTGTGAGACGCGGTGCTACTGCGGCACTTGGTGTCAATGACTATGACTTTGGTCGTACCACAGGCAAGATGGTTTATCGTGTGCTCAATGGTGAAGCTATCAATACAATCAAGCCTGAAGTCATGAATACTTTAACTTTATACGCAAGCCCAAAACACGGTGCAGAACAAGGCGTAAGCTTGACAGATGACTTGTTAAAAAATGCCATCAATGTTGATAAAGAAGCGCAGAGTACTGATAAGTAGTACTAACTTAAGTAACACTTTGCCATCTATATAAATGATGTGCTTTAACCTTTATTTACCCATTAAATAATGTATGGACACATTATTGCTTTTAGGAGTGAGACCCATGTTGTATCAAAACCGTTTTGGTCATTTTAATTTTAGTAAGGCACTATTATTAGGCGGCGTCTGTACCGCTATTTTGACTGGTTGTAATCAATCAGCACAAGATACTGTTAGTGCTGACAGTGCCACTGGCGATGCCGCAACAGAGATGAAAAATGTCGCTATTACAGCTATTGTTGAGCATCCAGCGCTTGATGATGTACGCAAGGGTGTCATCGATGAGCTAAATGAGGCGGGCTTTAAAGACGGTGAAAACCTAACCGTTAATTTCCAAAGCGCACAGGGTAATACTGCAACAGCTGGGCAGATTGCCAAACAGTTTGTGGCAGACAGCTCAGATGTTATTGTTGCCATTGGTACACCATCAGCACAGTCGGTTGCAGCTGCTACCAGTACCATTCCTTTGGTATTCTCTGCTGTGACCGACCCAGTCGAAGCCAAATTGGTACCTAAATTAGATGGTTCTGGTACCAACGTCACAGGCGGCTCTGATGCGCTTCCTTACGAGCCACAAATCGAGTTAATGCGCCAGATCATTCCTAACCTCAAAAATGTGGGTTATGTCTATAGTCCAGGCGAAGTAAACTCAACCATTATTCTCAAAAATCTAAAAGAAAAGCTAACACCACTTGGTATCAATGTGCTTGAAGCCCCTGCCCAGCGTAGTAACGATATTCCAATGGCAGCGCGTAGTCTAGAAGGTAAAGTCGACATGATTTACACTTCAACAGATAACAATGTGGTATCAGCGTATGAGTCACTGTTTCAAGTAGCCAAAGAAAGTAAAATCCCACTCATTGCCTCTGATACTAGCTCAGTTGCACGTGGTGCAGTGGCGGCATTAGGCGTTGACTATTATCAATTGGGACGCGAAACAGGTAAAATTGTCGTGCGTATTTTAAACGGCGAAAAAGCAGGCGAGATTCCAGTTTATACGCCACAAGCACTTAATTTATATGTTAGCCCAACAAATGCCACCGCTGAAGGTATCACATTGCCACAAGCCGTTATCGATAATGCAAAAGAAGTGGTAGAATAACGCACTTTTATATTTGGCCTATAATACAGCCATAAATAAACATTTAAACAAGAAACCCAGCTATGAACCAGTAGGCTGGGATTCTTGTTTAAGAGACTGTTGTTTAAGTGATTTTTTTAAATACTACTGCTTAAACATTTTTATTTGGCTTATTTATAAAGCACTTAGTCAATATCAAGTATGTTGTGTGCTTTCTAAATGAGCTATCTTTTATATCAAAGCTTTGAACCAAGGTAACTTATGATAGTCGTTCATCGTGACATGTTTTGGTTTACCCTAACCGCAGATTGCTTAATCTGTTAAATTCACCGCTTAGCTGTTTAGCTGATATTCATTGATACAGTCAGTTCAAGATAATTGAGATACAAAGCAGACGAGTGAAAGTACTACAATTAGTAGACTAAACAAGCTTGATGCCGTATCTGATTTATATAGGATTGATTAGAGAATATATCACTAGAATATTATTCACTAAACGCTTGGTTATGACTTACTGATCTCTTATGTCCTTAATTGCTTTTTTTGGTGCGCTTGAAAGCGGTCTAATTTATGGCCTCGTTGCACTTGGTGTGCTGATTTCGTTTCGTACGCTAGATTTCCCCGACTTAACCGCTGATGGTAGCTTTCCACTAGGTGGTGCAGTCGCTGGTATATCCATCATCGCTGGTATCAACCCATGGCTAGCCTGTGCGTTTGGCATGTTGGCAGGCGCAGTCGCTGGTATCGTCACGGCTTGGTTGCATGTCAAACTTGGTATCCTGCAACTGCTTGCCAGTATTTTAGTGATGGTGGCGCTTTACTCTGTCAATTTACGTATCATGGGCGCACCAAACTTACCGCTATTGGGTGAAACTACGGTGTTTAGCGCCTTGGTGACCGATGGCAATGGTTATTGGATGCGTTGTTTAATTATCGGTATGGTTGTGCTGCTGGCTATGCTGTTTTTAAACTGGTTTTATAGTACCGAATCAGGTCTGTCGATGCGTGCAACTGGCTCAAACCTAAGAATGGCTCAGGCTCAAGGCATCAATACCTCATGGATGACCATCGTCGGTATGGCAGTCTCTAACGGTCTGATCGCACTAGCAGGCGCCCTGTTTGTACAGACCCAAGGTGGCGCAGACATTTCTATCGGTATCGGTACAATTGTCATCGGTCTAGCAGCGGTCATCATCGGCGAAACCATTATACCTGCCAAGCGTATCTGGCTGATTACCTTTGCTGTGGTCGTCGGTGCTGTGCTGTACAAGCTATTTATTCAGGTCGCGCTATCGAGTGATACGCTGCGTAGTATTGGCTTTGGCCCGCAGGATTTGAACTTGATTACAGCGCTACTCGTGGTATTTGCCTTGGTATTGCCAAAAGCGAAAAATAAATTCTTAAGTCGTAAAGTTCGAGCTTAATGTCAATGTGCAACCATAAGGAATAATGATTATGATGCAAGCTACAGATTTGCGGTTGACCTTTAATCCCGGAACGCCCATTGAAAACCCTGCACTACGCGGTATCAATTTAAACATTGCAGATGGTGAATTTGTGACTGTCATCGGTACCAATGGTGCTGGTAAATCTACTTTTTTGAATGCAGTAAGCGGTACTACTCGCGTAGATAGTGGCAGTATTTCATTGAACGGTATTGATGTCACCAAAAAAACAGCACACCAACGTGCGCATTGGGTTGCCCGTGTGTTTCAAGATCCAATGGCTGGAACTTGTGAAGCACTCACTATCGAAGAAAACATGGCACTGGCTTATAAGCGTGGTGGCAAACGTGGTTTAAGTTTTGCACTCAACCCAAGCAACCGAGACTTATTTAGAGAAAAACTCTCCGTTCTAAAGCTTGGACTAGAAAACCGTCTGACCGACCGTATGGGTCTATTATCCGGTGGTCAACGACAAGCCGTCAGTCTACTCATGGCATCGTTACAGCCCTCTAAAATACTATTATTAGATGAACATACTGCGGCACTTGACCCCAAAACAGCTGCTTTTGTACTAGAGCTGACTGATAAGATTGTAACGGACAATAAGCTGACCACAATGATGGTCACACACTCGATGCAACAAGCATTAGCGCATGGCACACGTACCGTTATGCTGCATCAAGGCCAAGTGGTATTAGATGTCTCTGGTGATGCTCGTAAAGGTATGACTGTGCATGATTTGCTAGATATGTTTGAGCAAACACGCGGCGAAAAAGTCGAAGATGACAGTTTGATTTTGAGTTGATTTATAAAACAATCACATTTGAATTCTAAAATAAAAAACGCCCTGTAAATGGGCGTTTTTTTATGATTACTTTCATAGATATAAGTATTTTGAATATTCAGAATTAAGCAATACTA
>NZ_JBQSXG010000047.1:0-23943 GCF_052378005.1 Psychrobacter sp. AOP31-B2-9 | reverse complement strand
CTCTTATGCACAGTCTCATCTCGGTTACCACCAATGTCTATAGTTTCATTCTCATCCACTCTTTCTTTACGGTTTTGATGGATGGTGATGGTTTCATTCTGATCAACCGTTTCCGTACGATTTTGATGGATAGTAATAGTCTCATCTAGATCCACCGTTTCCGTACGATTACCATGCACCGTCACCGTCTCATCTTTATCAATCGTCGTCGTACGGTCACGGTTGACCGTGCGGGTCTCATCGTTCTTGACTAAAGAGTTTAGATCACGCTGTGCCTGAAAATTAACCAGCTCAAAGCCGGCATCATCGTTGAACATGAGCTCATTGTAGTTCTCAAGGGGCGAGTTAAAGCTTTTAGACTTGATGCCAGACTTCTTTGCTGCTTGCGGGTAGCCCCATGGGGGCGGGTTGGCGCTGTTGTAGAGTCGGCCGATGACGATCAAATGTAAATTAATTTAGAAGATGTTTAGCAGTCTCAATAAAATTCATAAATATGAACGATAAATAGCCGTGAAGTAACTTTATTCCCCTGCATTACACTTCTTTTGTGCTATTTCATTGTCAGAAGATATCTCCCAACCTCTTTCATACGTAAAATGATAGGGCTGATACGTTTGATCCTCTTTTAAGCAACACGCAAAGGGACCAGCTACTTTCTCGCACTGCTGATTGGGTATATTAGCTTCTACAACATCTTCTATGTCAGGAATCAACCCTAATAGGTCAGTATAATTCATAAAACCTTCATCACCTTCATAATGTCTTTTTTCAAAGACGGCATCGACGCCATCTAAATTAATATCCAAAGACATTTGCTCATCTTTATTAGCCACAGCAACAAAGGGCTGCTCACGATCAAAAAAGATGGAGGTGTCTACTAGATTAGGAAATTTTGTTCCCTTTTTATACAATACTGTGGTATTTGGACTTCTTATAGCTAATAAGTAAGAACCATCTTGGACGACATAAAGTTCATCTGGGTTGTTTGGATTAACAATAATATCGAAGTTGTTAATTTTATATCTTTGATGACCGTCATAGCGGTTATAACCAAAATAAGCTTTCATATCCCTGTTGATTAGATCAACTTTATCAGGCGTATATCCTAATTCAGATAATTCGCTTGGTGTTGTATAATCAAGTAAAGATATGGTGTCATTGTTCATACTATTAGAGCAAGCGGTTAGGCTTAAGACGAGTAATACTATTAACTTTTTCATACTACAACCTTTATTATTTCTTTATTTACCCCAGAGATCATTTTGAGGCGATCGCCCATCTTTACCAGGTTCAGTCCAATCAGCACCTTTGTGTTTTTCTACAAATTCTTTATTAATTCGTTGACGTGATCTATTATAAACAGGGAATAGAGTAGCAGCTTTGTTAAGTGGCGCTTGCTCCCCAGTTCTAATGAAATATTCGTAATCCTGTCTCATTGCAGTATCAGGAGCACTATAAATAGCGGCACCCGCACCTAATAGTGTATCACCTGCTGCCATAGTACCAGTACCTGGCAGTTTTGCTCCAGTTACAGCAGCATTACGAGCAGTATTGATAGCATTATCAGCTTGAGCATCGTCATCGAAACCTAAAAAATCTTTTGCTTTATCAAAAAAACTTTTCTCTTCTTCTTTTTGCCTAGCCAAAGCTTCAGCTTCGACCTTATGCTTGTGATCGTAATATGCTTTCCAAGCATCATTAATTTGTTTTTGTGTTTTCTCAGTACCGTCTTTATTGTATTTTGTAGGCTTTTTAGGTGCTTTTGAGTCATTCGTTAAACCCTTTGTACTTGAGAAAGCCATAAGTCCACCATCTGCAATAGCATCCTCTATCATCTGATCATTCAGGGCATACAGCTCTTCATCAGTCATCTCGTCACTAATGCTACCCACATCAAAACCCGACTCCGAAAATGCTTGTTGACTAGCAATCAGTTTTGAGCCGCAGCTGGTCATATCACCTGCACGAGCAACAGGCGCACCATCCACTATATAGGACGGGTCACCCGTGATAATCGTCACGACTTTTTTGCATTTTTTACAGACGACCTTGTCGCCCTTCCGAGCGATAGGAATACCATAATGAGTGGTTTGCGGAGAGCCGGTGATGACCGTACCGCCATGCGTCGTCTTTGCGCCAACTGTGATATAGGCTACCATATTGCTACCTTGCTTCAATGTCTAAAGTTGAGGTTTGAATACCCAATTTATGATTTATATAGCACTATCGATGATTATTAAATATCGAACTTAAGTTCATCACGCAGTATAATCTATATGGCACATATAATCTATGCCGAGCAAGCGAGGTGTTTTAGCGGTTGATTATACAGCCTAGCAGCAAGCAAAAATCTAACCTTCCATCTCATGAATCAACCATTTAGACACGTCATTCACTTGTGCTGCTACATCAGGATACGCTGTGCCGAGCTCATCAAGTTTGGTTTTAATGTCATTTTTATTGTATTTGACGCCAGTCAAGGTTTCTTTTAATCGTTCAATCAATTCAACATTTAGTGCATCAGAGAATATAACAACGTCGCGAATGACTGCTTGCTTCACATCAAGATGCAAATCGATAATGCCCCAATCAAAGCGTGTCTCAATGTGGTGGGTAAACTCAGGCGTCTTGCCAAAGCGCCAATCCCAATCTGCCATTTGCTGATAGTATTTATTCAAGGTCGGTTGCTTGGCGAGGCTGGCTTCATCTAGCGTTTCTATGGGTGCAGTGTCGCCATAATCTTTGTCGCGATAGTATTCACAAAACGCTTCGATAATAGCATCGGATAAAGTCTCGTGATTGATGTTCTCGTTAAACTTAACCAAGTTAGCGACGCGAGCACGCACGGATTTAATACCTTTGGCTTTTAGCTTAAGTGGATGAGGGTTGAGGTAATCGCCTAGCTTTTGCATGTTAGCGTTCACCAATAATGTCCCGTGATGAAAGCTGCGATCTGCTGCATGTTTAAAAGCGCTGCCTGAGATTTTCTTATTACCCACTTGCATGTCGTTACGCCCAGATAAGTCAGCCTCTATACCTAACTTTTTCAGCGCATTAATGATGATGGTAAAGTTCGCTTTTTGGTCGTAGCTATCTTTGGGTGATAAAAAAGTAAAATTGGTATTACCTAGGTCATGAAATACCGCGCCACCGCCACTCTGACGGCGTGCCAAAAACACATCATCGGCTTCCATTTTATCGATTTTGCATTCCACCCACGGATTCTGCGAACGTCCGATAACCACGGTCTCAGAATTACGCCACAAGAATAGCGTGTGCGAGTCGGGGTTGAGGGTATTAAATATCCAGTCCTCGGTCGCAAGATTGAACCAAGGGTTGGTCACGGCAGATTTTAAGATGCGAAGTTTCATTTTTTGTCCTTTTTCTCAAATGTTCTTTTAAGATTTAGTGTTATGAGTACATATGAATAGCTAATATTTTAAAAACTTAAGTTTGGTATTGGTGTTATAATCGTTCGTTTTGACTTTTAGTCTCATCACGATAACTCTTACAAAGTAATGTTTTACCTATGGATTTTTCCAAGGAAACTACAGGGGCTGTTGATGACTTATATAAGAGGTCGACTATGATTATATTTTAATAAGGAAAACTTGGTTTTGGAATTATTATTTGGAGTACTACTGGCATCATTGGCTTTGTTTTTTTCCGTATCTTATATTTATGCTGACAAAAAAAGTAAAGATCAATTAAGAAATATCGATAATCCAGTCAGAAAAATAAGTGAACAAGAGAAACTATACTTAAACCTTCATATGCAAAGATTTAACTTGTCATATGCTAATGAACATTTTGATAATGTCTATCTAATAGAGGGAAAAGATGTCGTTGCTCATACCTTTGCCACGTCAGGACATACTCAAACAAAACTGCGATTAGATAACAAACATATCTATTTCCCTTATGATATGGATATCTATATTGATAATGAGGCCAATCGTATTGAAGTTGTTATTGTTAAGGGACACTGGCCAAGTTCGGCAAGAACTTACTATGCTATAGCATTAAACGTTAACGGTAGAGACCTAGCAACCAATGCTAAGTTTTTTATAGGTGCAAGTAGTACGGATACTTTAGAAGTGGTTTCACAGCGTTTAGAAACGGCTTTAGAATATGATATTCGACAAAGCAATATCATATATGTTGAGCCTGCCATTTTTCTTATTGCGACCATTCTTTTACTATTATTTGCTTCATGGTGTACAGGGATATTCTTCTATATTTATATGTTATTTGCATTAGGCAGTGCTGGGTTGACCATAAAACATGTAATTGATATCTACCAAAAACATAAAGCACCGCAACAGGTTATAACAGTAAAAGGTCATCTGTTGTTATTGAAAGTCAGGGACATAGAAACGTTACATAAAATTAGCTTATCGCTTTGCTTGAGTTCAACTTATTACCTGCATGTTCCTTACTATATTACCGAAAAATTTCCTGATTTCCTTGAGACACATGAAGATATAGAGGATTATAGTGTTGATATTACTGCTCATAAGCAATCAGGGTATATGCTATTAAGTGCTCAAGATACTCCGTCCCTAGAGGTAATGACAGAAAATAATCAACCATCAGCAGATAAGCGCGGTCTGGTCTTCTTTAGTATAATTTTCATTACTTGGTGCTATTTCAGTATTACAGATGATGTCTCGGATATGGTAGAAATATTCAATCCTACAATATACACGATCAATGATGGAACTAAGAGTTATAAGCAAGCCATAGCGACTCTTCTAATTTTAATATTATCTGCGTCTGTATTTTTTGTTACGTTCTTTTCTTTTTTTCATAAAAGTATTGCTAGGAAAAGTTTAAAGTCGCAGATTTAGTTGTATCAGTATTAGTTGACATAACCTATAGGGTTGGAAAAGTTTATTCAAAGTCTTTATTTCTAATAAACGAGCAACCAAGTCAATTTTAACCAACTTACTAGAGTGCGGTGATAAGGATATTGACTTTATTTTAGATAAGGTAAATTTATAAACAGAAAGTGGGCGGCAAGTATAGAGAAACAATCCCCATTGAGCGATTAACAAGTTATCATCGTAGTCTTTTTTCACAATACGACAGTTTTACGACTGAGACTTTTAATAACGGCGCATTTATTAAATGTAGGCACGTGCCGTTTGACGTTCAATAGGATTCATCCATGACCAAACGCGACCTCATTACCTTTATCACGCTCTCCTTTATGTGGTCGCTGTCCTTTGTTTTTTATCGTATCGGCGTACCTGAGTTTGGCTCGCTTACCTTTGCCAGTCTGCGAGTGATATTTGCCGGATTGGTGATGTTGATTTTTGTGTTAATCAGCAAGAAAAACAGAGCTGGTATCCGCGAGCATTGGAAGCTATTGGCGCTTGTCGGACTATTTTCCACTGCCGTACCTTTTGTGCTATTTTCTTTTTCAGCACAATCGGTAAATGCGGGTGTGTTAGCAGTGCTTAATGCCTCTGTGCCAATCATGAGTGGCTTTATCGCCAGCACTTTTTTTAAAGACAGATTATCAAAGAAACAGCTACTTGGTTTGATTATTGGTGTGGTTGGTGTGATCATTCTCATGAGCGAAAAATTGTTTGGGGGCGGTGATCAAAGTAAAGGTTTGGTCGAAGGATTATTGCCAATGGGTTATGCATTATTGGGCAGTGTTGGTTACGCGCTTGGTGCCAACTTCACCAGAAGTTATTTGTACAATGTTTCACCAGTGGCCATCACCGCAGGCTCACTCATCATTGCCAGTATTATCATGTTGCCCGTTACCTTTTATGAGTTTCCCTATGGTCAGAGCATCAGTCTAAAAGCATGGATATCGGTGATTTGCATTGGCGTGTTTTCTACTGCGATTGCGCTGATTTTTATGAATCAATTGATCAAAAATATCGGGCCAACTAGAGCGACGAGTATTACCTTAGTGATTCCAATTTTTGCCATTATTCTAGGTTATGTGTTACTTGGAGAAGCCTTAGACACACGAGCGATCGTTGGCTCTATGGTGATATTGTTTGGCACTTATTTATCTTTAGAGTTGTCGGTTAAACAGATGATGAAGCATGCATGAAGTAATGTAGGTGTTTTGGCTTTATTATGCTTTATTGAGCATCCTTATCCACACAAATAATGCCCGTCAAACAATTCCTATCTTGAGTGGCTATCCATGGTGACGATAGATTTAAAGCTTCATTTAGTTGATATTGTGTGATGTTCCTCTCGTCTATTTCACCACCGTTTTCATCTTTGTCAGGTATAGGGTACTGCGTCAGACGCTCGGCATCAGATTGCTCCATAAATGTGAAAAAGTCTTGCACATTTTTAGCCAGCTCATTATTGGGGCGTTTAGCCAACTTTAGCAGCAGTCGTTTATTGTCTGAGTCATAGAAGTTGCGTATTTCTTTATCTGTCCATTGAGTATTTTCGGACCCAAAAAATAGTAGATAGCGATACATATTGAATAACGACTCGGCATCGTTATAAAAGATACTCTGTGGATAGTGCTTGATAAAGTCTTCCCAAAAGACAGTACGTTCAACCAACTCCTCAAAAGAAAAGGCAATCGCCGTATCGAACCAAAAGATTTCTTGGTTGTCTTTTGCCATACGCTGGACAAAGGCCGCTTGATCCTCAGGTAGATAAGGGATAAATATATCTGCCATGGCGGTTAGGTCGTGATAAAACTCATAATCACCTTCACCCAAATAGCGCACATGAACGTCGGAACCACTCCTGATTAAACTTACCAAATATCGCACACGAGGGCTGACCTCTTTTAGTTGTGCCACAGTGACGGTTTGGTCTTCTTCAATCGTACGCATTAGGGCATAAAATGAGCTATTGTCTATCGCGCTATCAACATTATTAATGCTATTGACGCTTAGAAAACGTTGATACATCGCTTGATATTCTGTTAGCCATTGTAGGATTTGAGTATTGTCGGCCACTGGTAAGCAAGCCGTTAGCTGGTGCTGAACCGCATGAATATTTTCGATTTCACTTTTATTATCAATGGTATTTATGGTGTCTTCCAGCTTGCTACAAATGAGCTGCTCTTTTAATGTATCTTCCGATAGTTTCACCAATGCTTTAGTGAGTTCTTTCGGTGTTTTTGCTTCTGCGAGCGGCTGAGAGCTTTGGTCGGTTGTGGTCTGTGTATCAGCTTCAGGTGCCGTTTTATCTGAAGGAGGCTGGCAGGCGGTGAGGGCAAACACTAAGCTTGAACTGACAATAAGTAGCACTTGATTCTTTTGCACAGATTGCATCCTTTCAATACTCCGTTGAGTATGAATGTTTGTAATTTGATGTGAGTCCTAATAACTTATTTGTATGAGCGTGCATAGATTTTACCCTGTAATAAGCAATTGAGATAGCGAATATCACTGTTATTAAATAAATATAAACGTGTGTTTCTGTTTGTAAAGATTACTTGAATAATGACAAGCATTCCTTATAAATGTAACGGTCGTTCAATAAACCTTCATCATGATAACGAACACCAATTTATAATGACAAACATAATAAGGCATAACATGGTACACGATAACTTATTTGAACCCGTAAAAATGGGTACACAAACGCTAAAAAACCGTATATTAATGGCACCATTAACACGTCTGCGTTCAGTAGAGCCTGGTGATGTACCGACAGCGCTGGCTGGAGAATACTACTCACAGCGTGCTGGCTCAGGATTGATTATTACTGAGGCGACGCAGATTTCTTTTCAGGCGAAAGGCTATGCAGGCGCACCTGGTATTCATACTCAAGACCAAATCACCGCATGGAAGGCCATCGTTGATAACGTCCATGCCAAAGGTGGCAAGATTGTGGTACAGCTATGGCACACCGGTCTGGTCTCGCATGAGAGCGTACAACCTGATGGTAAAGCCCCAATTTCCGCTTCTGATGTAAACGTCGGCATACGTACCTCGCTACGTGATAGTAATAATCAAGCAATTCGAGTGGACGCGACGACACCTCGCCCAGCCACACTTGATGAAATCAAGCAAGTCATTGCTGACTTTGCACAAGCAACCAAAAATGCTAAAGAAGCGGGCTTTGATGGGGTTGAGATTCACGGCGCTCATGGCTATCTGTTGCATCAGTTCTGGGTGGAACAAACCAATCTACGTACTGATGAATACGGTGGTAGCCGTGAAAACCGAGCGCGCCTAACACTAGATGTCATCGATGCTTGTGTTGATGCTTGGGATGCGGATCATGTCGGTATTCGTATTTCGCCGCTTGGAACGTTTAACAATGTAGAGGCCGGCTATAACGAAGATGAAAACATCTGGTTGATTGAACAGATTAACAAGCGTGGTCTAATGTATCTACATCTGTCAGAGCCTGATTGGGCTGGTGGTACTCCTTATAGCGATACTTTCCGTCAAGGTGTCCGAGCTGCTTTTGATAATATGATTATCGCTGCTGGTGGCTATACCGCCGAAAAAGCAGAGAAAAATGTTAAAGCAGGTTACATCGATGCCGTTGCTTTTGGTCGTGATTACATTGCCAACCCTGACTTGGCTGAACGTATTCGTGAAGGCGCTGCGCTAAATGAACAGCATCCCGAAAGCTTTTATGGTGGCGGTGCTGAAGGTTACACCGATTATCCGTTTTTAGCTCAAGCGTAGTTAGTTAGGTGAAAGATAAGCCTTGAATAAAAGCCACCAGACGATAAGCGTTTGGTGGCTTTTTTATACCTGTGGATACGTATGTGTTCGCTATTAGATAAAGTGTCAGCTACTTAATAAAATTACCTGTTTGGTAATCTCGAAACGTTTGGCGCAGCTCTTCTTGCGTGTTCATGACAAAAGGGCCATAACCAGCCACTGGTTCGCCAATAGGCTCCCCGCTGAATAGCAAAAGTTTGATAGGCATTGAGGTCTGTCCATCAGTTTCGGTAGTAGGACAGTGCAGCTCAATGGTGTCAGTATCAGGTGCTTGCCCATCTTGAATATCAGTACGATGTTGCGTGGGTGGCTCAAACTGAATCAAATGTCCTGCGCTCACAGTCGTATCATTGACTAGTAACTTACCTTCTTGTACTAGCAATAGCGTATTGTGCGTGTTGGGTACTTGCAGCTTCGTTGACCCAGCGGTATGTAATTCAATATTCCATACATTAACTGGGGTGAATGTGCTGGCTGCGCCTGTGACGCCTTGCCACTCACCAGTTATGATAGCGGCTGTACCAATAACGGTTTGCTCTTCATTGTTGTTAAGTGTCTGACTAGCGCTATTATCTATCAAATCGACGATAGGTATGTCTGCGCGTTTGATGCTTTGGTATTTTGGTTGGGTGAGTTTGTCTTTACTTGGTAGGTTGACCCACATCTGCACCATACTAAAAACGCCGCCATGCTGTCCAAATGATTCTGAGTGAAACTCTTCATGCATAATGCCGCGCCCTGCGGTCATCCATTGTACGTCACCTGCCAAAATATCACTGCACCCACCAGTAGAATCGGCATGGCTAAGTTCTCCTGAATACGCGATAGTGACAATGTCAAAACCTCTGTGTGGATGCTTACCAATACCATGTGGTTGTGATTTATAATCAGGATTTGGCTCAAAAACGGTGGGCACACCATAATCGAATAACAAAAATGGATCGGTATGCTGATAGTTAAAATCGGGATTGTCATCAAGATGGTTGATTAGGGTTTTTACATAAAAGCCATCACCCACCCAATATGGTACTTTTTCACCATGAACCTTCTTGATTTGACGCATATATTCCCTCGTAAAACAGATTACTGTTATCTGCAAAGCAGCTCTGTCTGACTACTTTGCGCTATATTAGCCTTATTATATCTAAATTATCAGGAATTAATTCAGGTAAAAGACAACTTAAGTAGAATAATTTTCTATAGGAGATTTAGTAGACCTTACTGTCTATCGTTAATCCTCTATAAATCGGATGGGATATCACTCTCGATTAGTCTACTATTTTTGGTGATTTTACTTGTATTCAAATCACATTGAACCGACTATAGCATCAAACAACTTCACCACTAACAAAACCGCTTGCCCACGCCCATTGAAAATTATAACCACCAAGCCAGCCTGTGACGTCGAGCACCTCACCGATAAAGTATAGACCATCTTGTAAGTTGCTTTGCATAGTCTTTGAGGATACCTCATCTGTTTTGACACCGCCGCGCGTGACTTCAGCGGTACGATAACCCTCAGTACCAGACGGTTTTAGCTGCCAACCATTCAAGCTCGCACCGAGCTCTGCCAAACGCTCGTCTTTAATATTAGCAAGCTCGGTATCTTTGATATCTTCCCACAGGTGAGTCTGTAGCGCGGTCAGCAGCTTTTTTGGTAATGCACTATCAGTATAATCAGCGAGCACCGTACGAATCAGCTGCTTGGGATGTGATTTTTTATGCGCCAATAAGAGCGCTGTCGTATCGATATCGGGTAGCAGGTTGATACTGATGGTTTCACCCGTATGCCAATAATTAGACAGTTGCAGCATCGAAGGCCCTGACAGTCCACGATGGGTGAATAGCAGTGGTAATTTAAAGGAAATGCGCTCGTTACTGGCAATGACTGGCAAGCTAATACCTGACAATGACCGAATAAGCTCACCTGTTTTATCAGTGAAGGTAAAAGGTACGAGACTGGCGTCAGTTGATATGAGCGTATGACCAAACTGCTGTGCCACTTCATAACCCAAGCCGCTAGCACCCATGGTTGGGATAGATAATCCGCCCGTGGCGACGACTAATGACTCACAGCGATAGCCTGTTTGTGGCAGCTTGGTTTGATTGGCTGTCTCTTTTCTTTCTTGCTTTTCTTTCTTAGTCAGCTGTTTGGTCGTTAGTAACTCAAAACGAGCATTTTTGTCGTTTTCGACAGTTTGAACGCTTTCAATTTGAGCATTCAGTTTTACTTGTACACCGACAGCGGCACATTCATCAAGGAGCATGGTTAAGATGTCTTGTGCAGAGTCATCACAGAACAGCTGACCATGCTCACGCTCATGATAAGCAATTTTATGCGCTTCAACCATACTGATAAACTCCCAACTGGGATAACGGCTAAGGGCTGATTTGCAGAAATGTTGATTGGCACCTAGGAAGTGTTCAGGCTCAACGAAGTAATTGGTAAAGTTACAGCGACCCCCACCTGACATCAGGATTTTTTTGCCTGCTTTATTGGCATGATCTAATACCAGTACGCGGCGACCACGGCGACCCGCAGTGAGCGCACAGTATAACCCTGACGCGCCAGCACCGATAATAATGACATCGTAGTGGGCGTATTGTGATGTATTGCGTTGATTGCTCATTGTGGTCTCATAAAATGATACAGCCTGTCCACTATAAAACCGCTACAGGTCTTAACCTCGCTCACTAACCAATCGTATAGTGGGCACTCAGTTCGTTGTATCGATAATAGGGTAAATTGACTATAGATATAAAATAATAAAAATAAAGCTGATTGCTTATATTCAATAAAGTCGTGCTTCAAAAGAGTCAGTCGCTCTTAGCGTTCGCTTTAGAATAGCTATTGTCCATATTTTATTTAAGGTTACAAGGATTAAATACCTTATTGCCTTGTCCATGCATTTTATCATGTATGACCAATTATACCGCTGTACAGTGATATTGTTATGAATGGCAGTTGATGCCTTGCAACCATCCGGCTTATTTGTCAAACTAACCTTACGTGTCACGCATTATGGAAGATGGCTCTTATTACCTGTACAGACGGTCGTTATTGACGATTGGTACAGGTAATAATAATTAAAAAGGATGACTATTATGACTCAGAAATCATTTCCCCTTGCAGCCGAGTTCATCGCTGCTGCCAATACGACAGCCGAACAATACCGCACCGACTACCAGCAGTCTATCGAATCCCCTGAATCTCATGATGCCTTTTGGGCACAGCGTGCCGAGCTAATTGATTGGATAAAAAAACCAACCAAAATCAGCGATGTGAATTACGATTTAGAAGACTTTCGTATTAAATGGTTCGAAGATGGCGAGCTGAATATTTCAGTCAATTGTCTCGACCGACATCTGCAAAACAACCCTTATAAGCCAGCAATTATTTGGGAAGGTGATCATCCTTCCTTACATAAAATTATCTCCTTTAAAGAGCTGCACGAATCGGTCTGCCGCTTAGGGAATGCCATGCGTAAGCTTGGGGTCAAAAAAGGCGATCGCGTCACCTTATATATGCCGATGATACCGGAAGCGATGGTGGCCATGCTGGCGTGTACGCGTATCGGTGCGGTGCATTCAGTGGTGTTCGGTGGGTTTTCTGCTGAGAGTTTGGGCAATCGGTTGATAGACAGTCGCTCAAAACTGGTGATTACTGCTGATGAAGGATTACGTGGTAATAAAAGTACACCGCTCAAGGCCAATGTCGATCGCGCACTTGATATGGATGGTACGGACAGCGTAACCAACGTCATCGTCGTCCACCGTACTGGCAACTCCGTACCGATGAGTGGCCGCCGTGATGTTTGGTATCATAGCTTGGTCGATGGCGAATCGAAGTATTGCGAACCTGAAGTGATGAATGCCGAAGACCCGCTGTTTTTACTCTATACATCTGGCTCGACGGGTAAGCCTAAAGGTGTGTTACATACGACTGGCGGCTATATCACTTATGCGCTTTCTACGTTTCGAGATGTCTTCGATATTAAAGACGATGATGTCTACTGGTGTACAGCCGATGTGGGCTGGATTACGGGGCATACCTATGCTACTTATGCACCGCTCGCTAATGGAACGACGACAGTGATGTTCGAGGGGGTTCCAGAATATCCAACATGGGCACGTATTGGTCATATCATCGATAAGCACAATGTGACGGTCTTATATACCGCACCGACCGCGATTCGAGCAATGATGAAAGAGGGCGATGCCTTTGTTCGTGAGTCTAATCGTTCTAGCCTGCGCTTGCTCGGAACCGTCGGGGAGCCGATTAATCCAGAAGCATGGGATTGGTACTATCATGTGGTCGGCGACAGTAAATGTCCAATCGTTGATACTTGGTGGCAGACGGAAACAGGCGGTATTTTAATGGCGCCAATACCAGGCGCAGTCGCACTCAAACCGGGTGCGGCGATGAACCCTCTATACGGTATCAAGCCAGAAATCGTTGATACCGATGACACTATATTAGAAGGGTCTGCTGAAGGTAACCTGCTGATTAATAGCAGCTGGCCAGGACAAATGCGGACGATTTACAACGACCATGAGCGCTTTTTAGAGACCTATTTTAGCGATTATCCAGGCTATTATTTCACTGGTGATGGGGCACAGCGCGACGAGGATGGACATTACTGGATTACAGGGCGTGTCGATGATGTGCTCAATGTCGCGGGGCATCGTCTGGGTACGGCGGAGATTGAAAGTGCGGTGGTCGCACATCCTGCAACGGCTGAGGCTGCCATTGTGGGCATGCCACACGAGATTCGTGGTACGGGTGTTTGTGCCTTTATTATCCTAAAATCAGGTGAAAAAGAGACAGAGTCATTGAGGGCTGAATTGAATCGACACGTGCGTTCTGAGATTGGGCCCATTGCTAATTTGGATACCATTCATATCGTCAATGTACTACCCAAAACGCGCTCGGGCAAAATCATGCGTCGTATCTTGCGTAATCTAGCGGCAGGGCAGTATGTAGGCTTGGGAGATTTATCTACCCTTGCAGACAGTTCTGTGATTAATCAGTTGGTCGAGGTGGTCAAGGCTGAGCGTGGAGAGTAGAGAGCCAAATAGCTCTGGGCAACTGAATATAGGGCGTGTTGAACATTCAAATGTGGTGCTGGCAGCGACTATCTTTCAGGCAATATGCAGTGAAATTTTTGATGCTTAGTCATTCCACTATAAAATTACGACAGCGTTAACCTTGCTTGAAGTATTATGAAGTGTGCTCAATCTGAAATGACAGAAAAGCCATGTTATAAAATAGCATGGCTTTTTTACGTAGATGATATTGATATGAGTAGGTTTTAGAGGTTCAATGCTATTTAAAAGTACATCGACTAAAAGTAAATCATTATTTTCTGACCAACTATCCTATAAGGCTTACTGTCATTATGACTCATCATTCTGTAATTTCTGCTGATACCACTCCACCCAAAATCGCTATCATCGGCGGTGGTCTGACGGGACTGTTTACCGCTACATTATTAGAGCGTGCTTTTGGCAAAGATAATGATAAGAATTTGATACCGCAGATCACTATTTTTGAGAAGTCGCGCAGTGTTGGACGTTTGGCCACCCGTTATCGTACTGATAATCAAACTGGAAAAAACTGGCAATGGGCATTTGGCGCACAGTTTTTTACGGCGAAAACAGCAAGCTTCCAACAGTTTATCGCACCTTGGCTAGATACTGGTCTACTAAGACCATGGTGCGCACAAGTGGTCAACCTAACACCAGCAAACGATAGTATTGAGGTATTTGATATCCAAAGCAAAGAGCAATGGAATACCACACAATCACGCTATATCAGTACACCAAAAATGACTAGCTGGGGACGTGAGTTGGCGGATGAGTTGCAGCACACTACCATAAAGTTTAAAACCCGCGTCGCACCATTGGCTCAATATGACAGCGCTATAGCAGAAAAAGCTGATAAAAAGACTGAACTGTTTGACGATACTGGCGCGAGTCTCGGTTATTTTGATTGGGTGATTTGTACCGCGCCTAACGGTCAGGCAGTCGAGTTGATGGCAAATAGTGGCTTTGGTGCGCAAGCCAATATTACCGAGCCACAAATGCAAGCTTGTTATACGCTGATGTTAGGATGGAATGATACTGCCGCATTACCGAAAGGGCTAAGCAGCCTAAGCGAACAGCAATGGGATGTCGCTTATTTGAGTGATTCTATTCTCGATAGAATATTTATTGAGCATCAAAAACCTGCTCATGATGATCTGCTACCCAGTGTGACCATTCATGCTAGCAATCGTTGGTCAGAGCAGCATGTCGATGATGATATCGAGACCGTCCAAGCACAATTATTGCAAGCCGCACAGCGAGCGTTGAACTGGAATGAAGAAAGCGTGCCCAGTCAAATAGACTGTCATCGCTGGCGTTATGCTGCCACGGTTATTGATACCGATATCAACAAAGACAGTCTTGGTATTTTAGTAGATGAGCCGAAGCAGTGGGTTGTTAGTGGTGACTGGTGTGGACAGGGTAATATCGAAAGCTGTTATCAAATGGCACAACAGACAGTTGATACAATTTGTAAAACAATCTAACCATCGCAAGTGACTTACTTGTTTATTTACTTACTGTGCAATCAACCCTATACATCAAAATTATAAAGATAGGAGGATAGTCAACGATGTTTGGATTTGAGATAGATATTGAATTAATGCAATACCACTTCTTTCAGCTGGGCATTGCTTTTGTCCTATCTTTACCTATCGCTCTTAATCGTGAAATGAAAGACAATGGCGCAGGGCTTAGAACTTTTCCTTTAGTGACGATTGCCTCTTGTGCTTTTATGTTGGTGGGTCGGGATATTTATGAATCAGCTGGTGAGGCGAGAATCATGTATGCGATTATCACAGGCATGGGGTTTATTGGTGGTGGTGCGATTTTTAAGAACGAAATGGGTTCAAAGGGTACTGCGACGGCAGCTAGTCTATGGAATACAGGCGCTATTGGTATTTCAGTAGCCTACGGTCGTTATGAAATTGCTATTATTTTATCTGTTGTGGGTTTTTTAATTTTACAATTCTCAGAACCGTTTAAAACGGGAAAGAATAGTACGTGATTTCAATCAAATTAACGATAAATTTAGTCGATTCACTATAAAAAATACAGCGATACCAAATATATTTGATCATAAAATTTCTGAAATTTTGTATATTAAAAGTAACAACTAAGCTACAAATAATAATATTCAAACCTAGCATAAACAGATATATTTGCATGTTTTAATATACTAAACAGTATAAAACCAGAGGTGGCTATAGTGCTTATAGGAAGTGAACTGACTCGTTTGATGCTTGAACGTGGTTGTCAAGAGATATGGTGTGCAGTAGATGATAACAGCGATGAAGAGGCCATGACGGATCAGATTGACAACGATTTTACCGCACGAATCGTGTCTTATTCTGACAATAAATTTTACTGTAGCGCTGGCATGGCATGGTTGTATGCTGTTCCAATCAAGGTTTTGCCGATGACGATAAATGATGTGGCACTCTAAACACGGAAATTTGTGTTATACCTGTTTTTTAGGTGTGTAACCCTCATTCAAAAACCTGCCTATGGTGGGTTTTTGAATTTTTGCATGAGTTTTTTATATATTCGTTGAGTAATAGGTACTGTCAAGAATAAGTGCTTTCAAGAATCTGTAGTATTTGATCTTATTTAAATAAAGAGCAAGATATTTATTGATGAATAAATATAGACAAAAAAGAGCCCACAGAGGAGGAACTGTGGGCTGAGGAAAACTGATCGTGTAGCAGTAGCTACTAGGCAGTAGTTGTGACTTGTTGTTATTATAGGTTTACCATTAGATGGTCTTTTTACTTGGTTCTATTTTTTTACCATTTTTCAGGTGAGTATATACTGTGAAAGTAAGATAATAATTTGTCTATCCAATAGGCGTATCTACCAAGCTTATAAAGCTAAGTGTACAACTGTTTTATGCTGTTATCATAACGTAATTGATAGGTATCTGGCTATTCTAGTTACATGACATTACGTTAAACTTTAATACAAAGGCTATATCATAGAGTGATTTCAATATTATTGGTACTGAGTAGCCAAAGAGATGGCATGACGACCTACTGGAAAAATGCTAAGCTATCAGCCATTATTTTGTCTATATTAAACTGGGTTTGCCATGACTGAAAATACGCATTTGCATACGCAGGAGCCATCAAGTACGCAAAATACCAAAAGTATTTTTAACTTGCCCAATAACCTGACTATCGCACGGATCTTGATGATTCCGCTATTTGTTGCCATCGCCTACTGGCCGCCGTCCATGGGGATTGGCATGCCAGCTATTTCAGACAATGCAATTGCGCGGGTAGGTATGAGTGAGTTTAGCGATAGCTTATTGCGCCATTTATTATTGACGGGCGTTTTTATTATCGCTGCAGTGACTGATTGGTTGGATGGATATTTTGCGCGCAAGCTCAATGTGATGTCAGCTTTTGGTCGGTTTTTAGACCCTGTCGCTGACAAATTGATGGTAGCGGTAGCGCTTATCATTCTAGTGCAGTGGCATCCCAATATTATAATGGCGATTGCTGCTATCGTGATTATCTCGCGCGAAATTGCAGTATCTGCGCTGCGTGAGTGGATGGCCGAGCTGGGTAAGAGCACCAGTGTGGCAGTGTCTTATGTCGGTAAGCTTAAGACTACCTTTCAAATGGTCGCAATTACGGTGCTATTGCTCAATTGGCAGTCACTTGAAACCATTGGTTATGTATTGATGGTTGCCGCTGTTATATTGACGTTATGGTCGATGATGATATACCTAAGAGCCGCTTGGCCATATCTCAAGCAAAGTGGTTAGCCCATATTGTTGATGGTAGGTTGATAAAGTTTGAACAAAAACGCTAGTCGCATTCGCTTCTAGCGTTTTTTATGCTTTGCTTGAAATACGGCTGATGTTGCCAATTTGTCTTAGACATTGTTTGTATGGTTGATATATACTAAAAATTAGTAAACAAAATACAAGAAATTTTCTAAATTAGTATAAAACGTTATCTAAATAAACAAGGAGATAAGCATGACCTCATATCAGGCACAGTCAGGTGCTGCTGTATTAGTACTGGCATTATTGACGGGGTGTTCTTCAAGCCCAAACGTGCAAGAGCTACCATCTCCAACCGTTCAGCCAGAAGAATCCGTCCAAATGGACTCTATGGCAGAGATCTCTACTCAGGACGCTGCAGAATCCGAACGTTTGGGGACAAAATGGGGTGATGATGTCAACTCTGAAGTGACGACTGTTGATCTGCGCCGTACGAGTAGTGAGCCGATCGAGCAGATGCAGGTTCGTTATGCAGACAAAGCTTATAATGGACGTGCAATCAATAGTATGTCGCTAATGGCTGGCAAGGTTGATTTTTCGATGGAGACGGACACTGATACTTTACCAATTTATCGAGATTCTGGTAATTACTATGTCCAAGGTCAAGCAGGTCAGGCCTACCGTTTGGTGTATCATAATAACAGCGCCAACACTTATGAAATCGTTGCTAGTGTCGATGGGATAAATGTCCTCGATGGCAGCGCTGCCAGTCGCTACGATAGCGGATATGTATTAAATCCTAATGATGATTTGGTCATTGAAGGTTTCCGTAAGAGTCAGAGTTCAGTTGCCTCGTTCATATTTAGCAAGCCAGAGAGTGCTTATGCTGCCAATACTAGCTCTGGCTCTATTAATAATACAGGTGTAATCGGTACGGCAATTTATGGACTTTATGATCCTGCTAAGCCAAAGCCATCGCAGCCACAGGCTTATCCAGCTGACAATGGCTATGCAAAACCACCACAGTAATGCCTATCAATAGAAAATATAGTCAGCGAACGACTAAACCGCTACCGCGTTAAACTTCTTAGATGTACTACTTGTATAATCTGCAGTCGGCTGCCTTGTATCGATTTTAGCGTTCTTTGACTTTAGGATCCTTTGACTATAGATAAAACACACAAAAAAACGCCAGTCGCATAAGCCACTGGCGTTTTTACTTTTGCTGTTATGGTTTGGACGGCTTACAACGTCACTGAGTTGTTTTCACCCAAGTTGGTCGCTTTCTTGCCATCCATGACAGCAGCAGTTGTCATCTTAAACATATTGACAACTGAGCTTCCACTTAGCCAGTACTCTGCACCATGTGGGACGACTTTGATCAGCTGCACATTTGGATCTTCTTTGCCTTGTTCATAAAATGCATTATAAACAGGTGACCACAGTTCATCTAACTTCTCTTGGTCTTCGACCAATTCTGCTTTACCGTTAATTGAGACATAATTTTTTGAATCTTGGCTGACATAAGCTAAGTTTACTTGCGGGTCTTTTTCGATATCTTTTACCGTTTCGGTTGTCTTGTCACCGATGAACCAAATCTCTTTTGCACCGATACTGGTTTCGCTGGTAGTCATTGGGCAGGCATGTAAGTGGCCTTCGTGAGTACGAGTGGTCATCATGGCAAATTTAATGTCTTTTACCAGTTCTTGTACTTTATCGATATGGTCTTGTCTACTCATAGTAACTTCCTTTTTGATAGTTATTTAAATTTATAGTCATTCGGATTTATAGTTCTTTAGATTTATGGTTATTGAGCTTGTGTTAGCGGCTAAATTGCTATTGATTGGCTTATTTTTGATTAGAGTTGTTTTTTTAGTTTGTATGTTCAGCGCGTTAGCAACTGATATCTAGATTAACGATTATCGATAGGTCATTTATATAGGTTGCCAGTAAGAGGATGTCAGCGTTTGTAAGGATTATAAGGATTAGGTAAAAATTATAACGATATGCTCAAAACGTCTCTACGATGAAAATAGCGTATGGGAAAAGTAACAAATATTTTACTCACCCTCGATCTCTCATACCTATTTAATGCTTCGTATCGGCAATTTATCTCGGTTTAGGACTGCTTATTACAGGTCTTCTTGTTATAATATGCAGACCATTTACTTAGCATGGCAGAGATGCCTTGATCTTACGGATTATGCCTTTATGATGACCATCGCCGGACAACCGTTTCTTACCGATTTTCAGACGCAGCAACTTATCAGTCAGTTTCAGAAAAAAACCGAGCTTAATGTCAGCCAAATCAATACCCAGCAAGTGTATGTGTTATCACGAGAGCTAGAAGGTGATGAGCACAAAAAAGCATTAGATTTGCTCGCTGTTGATAGTGCTACTGTCCTTGCAGTGCCACAGGCCAATCAATTACAAGTCATCGTAGGTCCTCGTTTTGGTACGATTTCGCCATGGGCAAGTAAAGCGACTGATATCTTTAATAACTGTGAAATTGAGATTAACCGTGTTGAGCGTGTCGTTGTTTATACGCTAACAATCGATGGTGAAGTGGGCGCAACCGACAATAAGCTACCAACTGCTGCTGAGCAATTATTGTTTGACCGTATGACTCAGAGCTTGGTTTATGACTTGAGTGATTTGAGCAAATTGTTTGATGATGCGCAGCCAACATCATTAAATCATGTCGATGTCATCGGACAAGGTCAGTCCGCGCTAGAGTCTGCCAATACTGAGTTTGGTTTTGCGTTATCAAGTGAAGACATTGATTATTTGATGAATGCCTATGTCAATGAGCTAAAGCGTAACCCAACTGACGTTGAGCTGATGATGTTTGCACAGGCAAACTCAGAGCATTGCCGTCATAAGATTTTTAACGCCCAGTGGACAATGGATGGTGACGTTCAGCCGAAGTCACTGTTTCAGATGATTAAGAATACTTATCAGTCGAATCCACAAGGTATCTTATCTGCTTATAAAGACAACGCTGCGGTGATGACTGGCTCTGATGGCATGCGTTTTTATCCTATTCCAACCGATGCAATGGATGCCAACTCAATTCATCCTTACGGTTTTCATCAAGAAAACATCGATATCTTAATGAAAGTTGAAACTCATAACCATCCAACCGCTATCGCCCCTTATGCAGGTGCAGCGACAGGTGCTGGTGGTGAGATTCGTGATGAAGGGGCGACTGGTCGTGGCGGTAAGCCAAAAGCAGGTCTGACAGGCTTTCACGTATCACATCTACATATTCCAGAGCTCGCTGAGAAGTGGGAGCAGTCGGGTCAATTGAGTACTCAGGCTTATGGTACGCCAGACCGTATGGCAACCAGCCTTGAGATTATGACCGAAGCGCCACTTGGTTCAGCCAACTTCTCAAACGAGTTTGGCCGTCCTAACCTATGCGGTTATTTCCGTAGCTTTCAGCTGGATACGTCAGCGGCAAAAGACGGCAGCGAGATGCGCGGCTATCATAAGCCAATCATGCTGGCAGGTGGTTACGGCAATATCAAACGCAACCTCATTGAAAAAAACGCCATTCAACAAGGTGATTTATTGATCGTTCTTGGCGGCCCTGCGATGCAGATTGGTCTAGGCGGCGGTGCAGCGTCTTCTGTAGACAGTGGTTCACTTGATGAAGGCTTGGACTTTGCTTCTGTACAGCGTGACAATGCTGAGATGGAGCGTCGTTGCCAAGAAGTAATGGATCGCTGCTGGGCACTGGCAGGACATAGTGTCGACGATAGTAATAGTGGTAAAGACGGTAACCCGATCGTGTCATTGCATGATGTGGGCGCTGGCGGTATCTCTAATGCGATGCCAGAGCTGGTCAATGACCATGAGATGGGCGCGGTACTAAATCTGCGTAAAGTTCCATCGTTAGAAGCTGGCATGTCACCAATGGCCATCTGGTCAAACGAGGCGCAAGAGCGTTATGTCCTCGCGATTCGCCCTGATAGCGAAGCCCAGTTCGATGCTATCTGCGCGCGTGAGCGTTGCCCGTATGCCATCTTAGGAGCAGCCACCGATGTACGTCAGCTAGTCGTTGACGATACATTGCTCAGCGATCAGCCTGTCGATATGCCGATGCAAGTGTTGCTCGGTGGTACGCCAAAGATGAAGCGTAGCTTTGAGCGTCATGACAGCAGCTTGCCTGCATTAGATCTGGGTGAAGTCAGTTTAGCTGAGTCTATCAAAGACGTGTTGCGTCACCCAACGGTCGCTAGCAAATCATTCTTGATTAGTATCGGTGACCGTTCTATCACTGGTATGGTCGTGCGTGACCAGTATGTTGGTCGCTATCAAGTGCCAGTATCGGATTGTGCTGTGACAGCGTCAGGTTTGATTGCACTCGATGGTCAGGTGATGAGCGGTGAAGCGATGAGTATTGGTGAGCGTACGCCAGTTGCCCTTATCAGTCCACAAGCCTCAGCACGACTCGCCATTGGCGAAGCGATTACCAACATCGCTGGTGCGCGCATTGCTCAGTTGTCTGATATCACCATGTCAGCGAACTGGATGGCAGCATGTGGTGATGATGCGGAAGACGCAGCATTGTTTGACGCTGTATATACCGTCGGTGAAGAGCTGTGCCCAGCACTCGGTATCGCTATTCCAGTCGGTAAAGACTCGCTATCGATGCGTGCCAATTGGACAGACAGCAGTGAAGCAGGCGAGACGGACAAATCAGTCGTGTCACCTATGAGCCTTGTGATTACAGCCTTTGCTCCTGTGGTTGATGTAGCAAAAACCCTAACCCCTGAGCTAATCAATGGCGACAGCGCGTTCTACCGTATTGACTTATCTAAAGGTAAGTTACGCCTAGGTGGTTCAATCCTAGCGCAGACGCTTAGCCAATTGGGTAACGACTGCCCAGACCTAGCGCAGCCAAGCGATTTGATTGATTTCTTTAATTTTGTACAGGCAGGTAACGAGCAAGGCGTCATCAGCGCGTATCACGATATCGGTGATGGTGGTCTACTAGCGACCATCGCTGAGATGCAGTTCACCAGCCGTCAAGGTATCAAGCTGTCACTGACTGATGACAACTTACTCGGTCAGCTGTTCAGTGAAGAGCTGGGCGCAGTCATCCAAGTATTGCCAGAAAACGTCGCTGCTTTAATGCAATTGGTAGAAGAGTTTAACGTTGCTGATATGTTGAGCCTTGTGGGTCAAAGCTCAGAAGAAGATAGCTTACTGATCCAAACGCCAACGCTAATGGGTAATGAAACCTTACGCTTTAGCCGTACTGAGTTGCAGCAAGCATGGACGCAGGTCAGCTATCAGATCGCAAGTCGCCGTGATAATCCAGCGTGCGTACAGCAAGAGTATGACTTAATCGCTGATGCGAGCCATAAAGGCCTAATCGCTGCGCCAAACTTTGATCTCAATCAAAAGGTGGAAGAGCCGTATGTAAACAGCCGTGCTGATTCTGATAACAGCAAACCAAGAGTCGCAATCCTCCGCGAGCAAGGCGTCAACGGTCAGACAGAGATGGCAGCAGGCTTTACACAAGCTGGCTTTGAAGCGGTCGACGTACACATGAGCGATCTACTCAGTGGCCGTATCAATCTACGTGACTTCGACGGTCTGGTCGCTTGTGGTGGCTTTAGTTATGGTGATGTACTCGGCGCAGGCTCTGGCTGGGCGAACTCTATCTTGTTCCATGACGAGCTACGCATGCAGTTTGTCCGATTCTTTGCCCGTCCTGATACCTTCTCATTAGGTGTCTGTAACGGTTGTCAGATGATGGCGCAGTTAAAAGACCTCATCCCAGGTGCAGAAAACTTCCCACGCTTCGTCGCGAACAAATCCGCTCGTTTTGAAGCGCGTACCGTTAACGTAAAAGTTGAGCGTACCAAGTCTATCCTGTTCAAAGGTATGCAAGACAGTATCTTGCCAATCGCTGTGGCGCATGGTGAAGGCTATGCTACGCTGGACAACACCGAAATCGACGGTATGGCAAAACACGGTCAGCTTGCGATGCGTTATGTCGATAGCCAAGGTCATCCAACTGAAACCTATCCGCTCAATCCAAACGGCTCGCTTGGCGGTGTCACAGGCCTATGTAGTACCGACGGTCGCGTCACGATCATGATGCCACATCCTGAGCGTAACCTAAAAGCGTATAACCACAGCTGGAAACCAGAAGAATGGGATGAGGACGGCGCGTGGATGCGTATGTTCCGTAACGCTCGTGCTTGGTTGCGCTAGTCGCAAACCTAGATGCTTGATTAGCTTCGTCAAACTTGCTGAGCCTACGATATGTAGTGCTTGCGCATGTTTTCCTCGCTACTCAAACCTCTAGCAATTGCTTATAGTTTTAGATAGCTGTTTTTAAAATAAAAAGGTGGGCTTAGGCTCACCTTTTTTGTGTTTGGAATTTGTGTTAAAAAAACAATCTGTACTGTTTCATTTTATATTAATAGT
>NZ_JBQSXG010000046.1:0-24886 GCF_052378005.1 Psychrobacter sp. AOP31-B2-9 | reverse complement strand
CTGCTATTGAGGAGCACCGTTGTTTTCAAACAACTTCAGCAGCTCTTCACGCATACGGTCACGCTCTGCTTCTGACATCATTGGTGCGTTTGGCTGTTCCTGTTGTAAATAAGGTTGTCCCAGACTCTCACCTTCTGCCACCACAGGTAGCTCAAGCGTCTCTTGTTCTGGACGTTGCTCTAGCTTAATCGTGACCTGTTTGTTACTACCATCACGCAGTACCTGAACATTAAGTGCCGTATCAGGCGACTTTCGAGCCACATATTGAATGAGCGTATTGGCATCAGTCATCTCAATTCCATCAATGGTCAAAATCACATCACCAACTTTAAGACCACTTTTGGCCGCTGGACCTTGAGCGATGACATTCAGGACTTCTACACCTGTTGATGTCTCTAACTGAGTCGGATCACGAAGCTGCGACTGCACCTCAATACCCAACCAACCTCGACTCACCTTGCCATCTTTAATTAAGGCATTCATGACCTGCTCTACGATAGAGGTAGGAATGGCAAAACCGATACCTAGAGAGCCACCAGACTGTGAGAAAATTACGGTATTGATACCGACTAGCTCACCATGAGCATCAACCAATGCTCCGCCCGAATTACCGGGGTTGATAGCAGCATCAGTCTGAATAAAGTCTTCAAACTTATTCACCCCTAGTCCAGTACGACCAGTCGCTGAGATAATACCTTGGGTCACCGTCTGCCCCACACCGAATGGATTACCAATAGCAAGTGCCAAATCACCGACACGAATGGGGTCTTCGCGGAATCCTAACGGTGTCAGCCCATCTAGATCAACTTTAATAACCGCCAAATCACTGTCTGGATCGGTTCCAACGATTCTAGCGCGACTTTTACGACCATCGGTGAAAGCAACGGTAATCTCATCTGCTTTTTCGATGACATGGGCATTAGTCACGATATAGCCATCTTCTGATACAATCACACCTGAGCCCAAATTGGTATTGCCTTGCTCTTGTGAAGGACCACTATGGAACTCAAAAAAACGGCGCAACACTGGATCATTCATATAAGGATGCTCGGCTACCGTTTGCGTGGTATAGATATTGACCACCGACTGTGATGCACGGGCCACTGCATCATGATAAGAAGAAATCGGAGCTGGCGTATCCGAAACGGGTTCTGATGCTTGTTGTTCAGTTGGTGTACTTCTCGGTGGCTCCCACGTCGCCTCTGACGTTGTTTTCATACTCGTGAACAACCAGATAAATGCTGCTAAAACCAGCAACAATAAAACCCAAGGTAACCACCTTAATAGAGATGCTTTATTTTTGGTGCTTCGGGATGACGACATATAAAACCTCTATAAATTTTATGCAAACAGACGATAATAGATAAAGAGAGACCATTGCCCTGAGAGCCTAGTCAATCAAGCCAGCTCATACACACAAATTATAACCGCCAACAATACCAAATAGTAACGTATCGTGTACCATTTCAGTTAGTCAGTTTGTCTACTCTTTTACACCACCATGTTAAAATGGTCATTATACAAAACTATTGATGAGTTGCAATTGTTCAAACAACTGCAACAATGATAAGGGCTCACTATGACAGCTATCGACACTTCAACACCAACATCCAATACGTCCATTACAGCAGAAGCACTGACACAGTTTTGCAATGATTACTTATCAGCCCATGCATTCAAAGATTATGCGCCTAATGGCTTGCAAGTAGATGGTGGACAGTCTATTAAGCGTATCGTCACTGGTGTGACTGCCTGTGAAGCCTTGATTGATGCGGCCATTGCAGAGAATGCCGATGCTATTATGGTACATCATGGGTATTTTTGGAAAGGTGAACCTGCTACGATCACTGGTATGAAAGGTCGACGCATTCGAAAATTGATGCAACATGGCATTTCTATGATTGGTTATCACCTACCGCTTGACGCACACCCTATCATCGGCAACAATGCCAAGTTGTCTGAAGCGTTGCAGCTGACTGTCACTGGTGCGCTTTATCCCAATGAGTCACATCCAGTTGGCAATATTACTACTTGCACGCCCCAAAGCACTGGCGATCTCATTGCAAAAATCACTCAAGCATTGGGTCGCTCGCCGTTACATATCGCAGCTGATTATCATGCAGACTCTTCTACTAAGACCAGTAATAGGTTAATAGAACGGATAGGTATCTGTACTGGTGGCGCCCAAGACATGATTGAACAAGCGGCATTGATGGGCTGCGATGCCTTTATCTCTGGTGAGATATCAGAGCGCACCACACATATCGCACGTGAGCTTGGGATTGATTATTTTGCCTGTGGTCATCACGCGACAGAACGTGGTGGTATTCAAGCATTGGGACATATCATATCTCAAGAATTTGATGTGCCTGTGACCTTTATTGATATTGATAACCCTGCATAACATCGCAGTCATGACAGCTTGCTTGACATTAAGCTTTTTAAGTTAAGACCAAAAACAATAATGATTATTATTCTTACAATCAACGACTTATCGGTATTTTTATGCTAATAAATGCACCAAAAAAGAGCCGTATTTTGATTATCTGTCGTTTGATTGTTAAGTTTTCTCGCTATTTCCTTAACCACACTTGAATAATCTAGAAAATATCTTCATATTACTACCCGAGCAAAGAGCGTCTTGTCATGAGGCGTCCCATTTACTATAGCTTCCGGTTATGGCGCTTAAATGAGGTAAGTCTTTACAACTTCGCTACTTATTACGGTCAACGAAGCAGTGAATGACTGACCAAAGAGTACATTATGTTTTCACAATGTCTAGGGTCTATTGAACATTGTATTTTAGTTGCATAATGTCTCTTTATTTTAGTGTCGCAACAAGAGCTTAGTGATATCTGATTGATGGTCTGTGTTAATAGGTATTCTATTGACTATCGATTAGGTTAATTCGCTGACCCTTGTTGCTGAACAAAAAATATAGATACCGTTCACTCTGCCACTTATTATTTTAAGAGTAGATGGTCTACCTATATTGGCGTAGAGAAATCAGACGTATAGATTCCTGATTCACTTCTATGCTTTGTTTCAATAGCTTATTTCATGACCTTACCTATAGTTGAGGCAGTTTGGAGCTGCTTTGGCTATATGTTTAATACCCTACTGTTTTGCTGTTAGCCTTATCTAAACACCCATGAAGGAATCATACGATTTACGTCCTTTGCGGTGTTTTATATGCGTTTATATTTTTAGAAATTGACGCAAACAGATAACGGACTGGTTCAAAAGCAATGACAATGATGCAAATAACGTATCTAAAGTTCGACAGTAGCATTAAACAAGCAATATCGTACTTATATAATTAAAAAGTATGACATTGTCTAAATATGATTTCGGTGCTTGCGCCTCTATTAGCAAGCATTTGCTTCATGTTTTTGGGTAAGTAGGACGGCTAAAATTAGGAGACATCCATGCAGCGTATTACTTATCGTGTAAAAGTATCTGCGCAAGGGGCCAAACGCCGTATTTCTTATTTACTGCGTCCATCTAAACGCCTGCTGAACACTGAAAGTAACATCGTTTCATCCGTTACCCCTACCATATCTACCCGCTTGGCCAGAACCAAAAAGTTGGCACAAGTCTCTAGTATCGCCCTTCTCTCACTACCTGCTGAGAGTTTAACGATAATGCGTGCACCTGTACCAGCCTATGACCATGTCATGTTGGAGCGCACATTAACAGTCGCTGCTGTACCAGGCGACAGTACCTACTTTGCCACTGATGGCTTTCAACATGGTTTTGGCTTTGATTTGGTGCGTAGCTATGCCGATGAGCTAGGTGTAAATGTCAATCTAAAGGCCTATGCTAGTGAGGAAGCGGCACTAAAAGCCTTACGATCAGGAGCTGCGGATATGGCATTAACAACAGCCAGTACTCAGCTAAAGAGCAAATATAATTTATCTTCTGTCAATGTCAGTTGTGGCTACGATGCTAGCCTGACTAAGAATGGCTTGCATCCAAAGGTCAGTTGGACATTCAACTCATCAACCGACCCATTGTCAGAAAAAGCCAGTTACTTCTTGTGTGATAGCGTTAAACTACAAAACACACAAAAGCTGGCAGCTTTTTATAACCAAAACTTGCTAAAAGATGCCTATAGTCAGGATCATTTCAAAAAAACCCTGACAGAAAAGCTGCCCGACTACCAGTCTTCTTTTGAAGAACAAGCACGTAACTACAATCATGATTGGGAATTATTGGTTGCCATGGGCTATCAAGAGTCACACCTTGATGCCAATGCTGTCTCACCAACAGGTGTACGTGGTCTAATGATGCTGACCAATAACACTGCCAAAGCAATGGGCGTGTCGGATCGCGTTGATCCTTATCAAAGTATCGGTGGCGGTGCGCGTTATTTAGAGCAGATGAAAGATGAGTTTTCTGATGTACCAAAATCTGACCGGATTTGGTTTGCACTAGCAGGTTATAACATGGGCCCCAATGCCATCAAAAGCATTCAGCGCAAGCTAAGAGCCGAAGAAATTGATGATAAAAGTTGGGCTAACGTTTATGCATATCTGGCCGAAAACAGAGCGTCTAATAGCCGCTATGGTCAAGCGATGCATTATGTGAGTAACATCAGAAGTTATCTAGAGACTATTAAAACTCAAACGGTCTAATCATAATAAATTTGAGTGAGAACCTGTCATTAATTCGTATATAGTCAAAGTACTTTTAAATCGCTACAGTGCTGCTGGGATAAGTTTTTCGCAGCCTCTATGAATACAGCAAGCAAGTAAAATTTATACCAGTAGCACCATAATACAATCGTATCGGTTTTATGTTTCTTTGACTATATTAAGACACTTGGTAGGCTTAAAAATAAAAAATCTGCTCTTATAAAGAGCAGATTTTTTTTGCAGTTCTCACAAGATTGATCATTACTATCATCGCAAATCTATTCTCAACGATTCGGCACTGTCAGACGCTGACCACGCTGTAGCATAGTATCTGCAGCAATATCATTCATATCGGCCAACTCTTTGGTGGATACATCATATTTACGTGCTAAGCCAATCAAACTGTCTCCTGACTTAACCGTATAGCTAACCGTCATTTTTGGCACTTTCAATGTTTGCCCACGTTGCAGCTGTGCATTAGTTGCCAAGCCATTGGTTGCTGCTAGGTCTGCTACTGAGACCCCAAATTTACGTGCTAAGGCAATCAAACCATCACCCGATTTGACGGTATAATTTTCGGTATTACTCAGCTTCTGACCATTACTACTCGTGGTATTATTATTGCTGCTACTAGTAGCACTGCTTTTACTAGCAGTCACACTACCACTGGCAGGAATGGTAATCGTACGACCAAGTATCAGGTTAGAGTTGGTTTGTAGGTTGTTCGCTGATGCCAAATCACTCAAACCAATATTATAACGTTTGGCCACACCCGTTAAGGTATCACCAGATTTGACTTTATAGCTGACTGACTTATCATTCAGCTGACGATCTACAAGCTCTTTGGAAGCTGGTACTTTAATAGTTTGACCACGCTGCAACCGAGCGTTGGCATCAAAGCTACTATTCACCGCAGCAAGCTCTGTTGCAGTAATACCAAGACTATTAGCAATACCAATCAAAGTCTCGCCCGATTTCACTTTATAGTTAGTCGTCGCGACTGAACTTGCGCTGCTTTGGTTATTAGAGCTACTGGTAGTGTTTGTCGTAGCTTTAAAGTCAACGCTCTCAGGTACTTTAAGTGTCTGACCAACATACAGAGTATCTGTCGTACTGATACCATTAAGACTGGCTAACGTAGTGGTTGGTATATTGAACTGACGCGCAAGGGCAATCAAACCATCACCCGATTTTACTGTATAGTTTTTAGTGGCTGTACTTGATTGAGTGGTTTTAGTAGAAGGCTCAGCAGGTGTCGTCGCTACTGATTCCTTGACATTACTACTCGCACTGCTCAGCGGCTCAATGGTTTTAGCATTGTATAAATACAAAGTACTACCCGATAATAGATTGGCATTGGCATCTATTTGGTTCCATTCTGCGATATCTCGCCAGCTCACACCAGCACGGCTAGCAATATTAGATAACGTGTCACCACTCTTGACTGTATAGGTTGTACGTGTGCCTTCTGGTTTTGGTTTACTAACTGGCGTCTGGGCAAAACTTAGCTTCTTCTCTTCACCACGAGCTTCTAGAACAGACTGCTGTGTTTGTACAGCGGATAGATTGATATTGCCATCTGCATTAATCACATCAGTTTCAGATGAGTTACTACGAATTTGATTGGCAATAAAGTCACGCTCTGCTTTGCTTAGTGGTGGCTCTTGTACAATAGTATTGTTTGGTGTGATCTGTGCCGAAGTGGTTGGTAGGCTATTACTACTTTTGAGCTCAGCATTGATTTTATTGGTCTCTTCAGTCGTCAATGGAGGCTCAGACGACGCTGAGCTATTGCCATATGAAGAACTGCTGGTCGATGGTGAGATATAACTCGTTGTCTGCTGAGGTACGCTGGCACTTGCAGCATAATCAGCCAATTCATTACCAGTAGATGGTAATGAAGAAACAGAATATGGCTTGTTATTATAACTTGGTGTGGTTTCTGTCGTGCTTGGCGTTGCTGCTGCAAGCACATTACCTGTGCCATTACCTCTCAATTCACTTAATTTCGCATCAACATTCAGACTCACATCATTAGGGATGATAATGCGCTGCGGGCCTGAAGTGTCCACTCTTCCAGATGTTAGCGCTGTATTTAATCTTTCTAACTCATCATAACTCACACCTGTCAATTGCGCTACTTCAGACAAGCTAACGCCATAATTAACCGGCACACTACGGAAATGCTGACGGTTGGCAATAGCGGGTAGATAAACACCATACTGTTCAGGATCGGCAACGATCTCAGCAACGGCCAAGAAGCGTGGTACATAGTTCATCGTTTCAGTAGGTAGTCTGAGCGACCAGTAATCGGTCGGTAATCCTTGAGCTTCATTCGCCTCAATAGCCTTTTGTACGCGGCCAGGACCTGCATTATAAGCAGCTAATGCCAACTCCCAACTGCCGAACTGATTGTGTAATGCAGTCAAGAAATCATAAGCTGCACGCGTTGATTCAATCACATCACGGCGACCATCGTAGGTACTGCTTTGATTCAAGCCATAAATACGACCAGTACTTGGGATAAACTGCCATAAACCTGCGGCGGCGGCGCTACTAGTACCACTTGGATCATACGAACTCTCAATCACGGGTAACAAAGCGAGCTCTGTCGGAATATTGCGACGCTCAGCCTCTCGTACGGTATGATAAATATAGCGACTGGCACGTGCCGTCAAACGATTAAGATAATCCTGTCTACTGGTAAACCAGCTCTTTTGTCCTTCAATACGCTGATTATAGATAGGTTGACCACCATTCATGCGATAACCAGCACGTAGGCGATTCCATAAATCACCATATTGTTGAATAGCAAGCTTATTACCTTCTACCATAGTCATATCAGTGGCTTCTAATAAGTCAGCCAATTCATCCAAACTTTCTGCATCCAAAAATTCGGTCGAATAATCATCACTCGTCGCACTAGATTGATTGGTAGCAGGTTTAGTAATGACAGACGAGCTATTGGTTGTACCATTATTTGTTACTGTTGACGTACTGCTACAAGCACTAATCAGTAACGTTGATACGGCAAGCGTCAATGGTAACGCGATAAATGAACGAGAGGTTGATGGTACAGTAGACATGATATTGAAAGTTTCCTAACGACAAGAAGTGATGAGATAGAATTGTTTGATAGTATAGTATGCAATATAGCGTAAAGACCAGCTAATATAAAAAGATAATAGTCATAAGTTGAGTTTAGTCGTGTCCAAATTTCTCAACTAAAATAACTGACCAATCACTCATTAAGACGTCCACATTATCAGCCATCATTGAATATCAATAAATGATGACGGTCATTTTGAGTATATTTATTGAATATCGATATATTTTCAGTGGCTTTTTCAGTGCCTTGATTTTCAATGGCTAAATCATTCACACAATCGTAAAGCAGGGCTCAACTGCTAGGGTGTGTCCTCATTTTGAAAACACAGCCTAATGACTAGTCTAGTTAATCGTAATCTGTGATACCGCACGTAGCAGTACCGCGTTACCAGTTGATAACGTTAATGTCACTCTTGATGTGGTGACAAAAGAGACTGTTCGACCATCCTTTACCCAGCTCTCATTGGTTGTTACATTTGCTTTGGCTTTATCACCTGTAATGACAATATTATCTACAGAGATGTCATAGCGATAATTAGAAGTGTCATTCCAACTGTCTTGTAACAATTTCAAATAGGCATCTTTATCCAAGCTGGTAGACTTACCCTTTCTAGACAATGAAATCAGCGCATCATCAGAGACGAGACGAGACACCTGAGTGACGTTTTGGCTGTTCGCTGATGACTTCATCGCTGATGCATAGTTCTGTACCAAAGCTTCGGTCATGGTCGCCGCCTGCGCACTGATGCTCACAGAACTTGCGACAGCAACTACAGCGGCCACACTGGTACTTTTCATCAATAGCACCAAAAGCCTCTTTCCCCATAATCGTTTCATGATAATCCTTAGCGATACTATTTCGTTGTTGTCGTATATCGATGCTTAACCTGTTTCTATCATTTCATTAAACACATGCATATTTATATAAAAAACAAACTAAGCGAGCTCTATTGCTCACACGCTTACCTTTAATAAGATACATGTAACTGTTTTTACAACAACCATTTTTTACAACAATCATTGTCATTACTGCATATATCCCTACTATTTTTTCAGTAGTAGCGACAGCGTTGTTACACCATAGGATGAGCCTATCATTCAAATCTCACAGCTATGTGACACCCTGTGTAATTATTGCGAATACTCGATAGGCTATGTTTACTAGCGAGCAGCTTAACATTAACCACAACCCATCTAAATAAGATCCAAACAGCTAGATACAATTAAGCTTCATTCTATGTTCTCATTTTTATCAGCATTTTTAAAATAGAAACACACTCTAGTCCATTCTACAACTTACTGTCTGAACTATTGTTTTCATCTTGTTCATCATCACTGAGCTTCATACCCAAACGCTCTACTCGTCTGTCCATCATTTGTCGTGCCAATGCCTGCATGTCTTCGACGCGATCTATTTCATCCACAATCTCTAAACCCAGTAATGTCTCGAACACATCTTCTAAAGTAACCAAGCCTTTGACTTCACCATACTCACCGACTGTAATCGCAATATGTACACGATTTTTGAGCATCAATTCTAATAAGTCAAATAGTTTCATTTTTGAAAATACAAAAGTAATATCACGCTTAAACTGGGTCAATGGCTTATCTACAGCATGATTCACTTTCGCCAATAACATATCTGTTTTTAATACAAAACCAGTGATATTATCCAAGTCACCATCATAAATAGGTAACCGTGAAAACGTTAGCTTTGGACGATCAACCAACAACTCAGCGACAGTTTTATTTTCTTCAAATGCAAGCATCACCGAACGTGGTGTCATGATATCTTCGACTTTAATAGCACCAAATGCTAGTAAATTACGGATAATTCGCGACTCTAAAGGATCAATTTGTCCTGATTCTTCACCAATACTGGCAAGAGCTGCAAACTCACGGCGACTGAACGCTTGTGGTTCTTTGCCGCGTACCAGTAGTTTTGTCAAACGTTCTGAGATCCAAATAAGTGGGTACAACAATAAGATAATGCCACGGACGAAATAGGCAACGATGCCGCTTAACTGACGCCAATAAACCGTACCAAGCGTTTTTGGAATAATCTCAGATAAAAATAAAATCGCCAATGTCATAATGGCAGAAAACAGACCAAACCAAGCACTACCAAAGACGATCGTCGCCTGTGCACCTGCACCGATAGAACCCAGTGTATGGGCCACTGTATTCAATGTCAAAATAGCTGCCAATGACTGGTCGATATTATCAACCTTTAACTGTCTTAGCATATTTGCTTTTTTAGGATTATTTTCTTGAACGTCAGCAATATAAGACGGTGTCATACTGAGTAATGAAGATTCAGCTAAGGAACAGACAAATGAGATACCAATAGCAATAACCACAAAAAATATCAATAGTAAGATATTAAAGGCTGTCGGCTCTGCTGATGCCTCAGCTGCAAAAGCAGGATATGGCAATAGCATCATGAGTATGGCCATCAGTACCGATAATCCAAATACTGACTGAGTACGACCAATACGCCTTAAATAGCGTGTCGGAGGAGGTTCTGCAGATTCGTCTTTGCGACAAGCGCGTGGACGACATAAATGAGGTGCAAACATAAAAGTGGTGAACAAATTGGGTAACCTAAACAGAAAAGAGGAAAAGGAATAATAATATTTATTATATCCCAATAAACAGTGGGCTGAATGCAGCCAAATATTGCCATTTGATAGTAGCATTGATGCTAAGTTTTCACAATAAGTCACTATTTTTAAGTCTTTATTTTTTGATACCTTTTATTACGCTACTATGACCTCATATTGACTAGACTAGGTTCAACACATCCTAAACCACAAATGGCAATAGTACCTAGCGAGGTCCTACCTACCTTAAGAAAAACACACTCAACTTATGATTAACAGTTACCAAGTCTGGGATTTTTTGTTACTATGCGTCTAATTTTATTTTTATCTATAATTTTATTGAGAGAGATATGGAACAGTTCGGTCAACTTTTATTACCAATCGCATTTTTTGCCATTTTTTACTTCTTGGTGATTCGTCCACAATCTAAACGTACTAAAGAGCATCGTGCGATGGTCAATGCGTTGACTGTTGGCAGCGAAATTATTTTTGCGGGCGGTTTAATGGGTCGTATCAAAGCCTTAGAAGGTGATTATGCGGTTGTTAGCTTAAACAACAATACTGATATCAAAGTACAGCGTGCATCTGTTATTTCAGTATTGCCTGCTGGCACTATCGAAAGCGTTTAATCGTTTTTTCTTAATGATTGTTTGATGGTCATATCATCAATAAATGTGATGTAATGACTAAAAAATGACCGTATATTATTTACGGTCATTTTTCGCTATAAAGTAGTGAGGCAAAGCAGTTTTATAAACTTATAAATAGTCTTTATTTGCTCTTTTGGGTTTGCTGTTCTTATGCATTTTTATCAAGGATACTTCCGATAATTACATAAAAACATTTCTGTATTATTTGCTTTACTATCACCGCGGATGATCGCAATGGCACATGATGTTTGCTACTAAATACAGCATTAAATCATTGCGTTCGCTAACTTCCCATCTGCTAACTTGTGGCCTACGTTGCCAGTCGTTTATCAACTTAAAGAAGTGATTATGCAATATCCCGCTTGGAAATACCTAATTATTGCCGTCGTACTAATGGTTTGCGGCCTATATGCTGCTCCTAACCTCTACCCTGACGAACCTGCTGTGCAGATTACTAGTGCAGCAGCAGGTACACAGCTGTCTGAAGAGATACTAACACAGTCGCAAACCTTGCTCGAAGAAGCGGGTTTAAATACCCACGATGGTACGTTTGAGGGCAACAGTGCGCTGGTGCGTCTTGACAACTCTGTTGATCAAGTAAAAGCCCGAGATGTACTGCGTCAGAACTTAGGTGAGAACTATGTAGTCGCACTTAACCTAGCACAGACAACACCTCAGTGGCTACGTGATATCGGTGCAAAACCGATGAAACTTGGTCTCGATTTACGTGGCGGTGTACGTTTTGTACTAGAAGTCGATATGGACAAAGCGCTCGAACAGCGTTTAACTGGTGCGAGTAGCGACATGAGGCGCGAGCTGCGTGCTGAAAAAGTTGCGGTCAAAGGCATTAAGACCGAAGGTCAAAGCGTGGTAATACATTTCGCTGATACAGATACTCGCAACCGTGCACAAAACGTTTTACAAGGGTCGATGGGCACCACGTTTAGCTTGCAGTCTTCTATTGACAGTCAAGGTCCGACATTAATCTTAGCGTATAATGATGCGACATTAGACGAGATAAACAGCTATGCGGTCAATCAAAACTTGACGACGCTACGCAACCGTATTGCTGAGCTTGGCGTTACTGAAGCTTTGGTACAATCTCAAGGCGCTAACCGCATCGTCGTAGAATTGCCAGGGGTACAGGACACTGCCGAAGCAAAACGTGTTCTTGGACGTACAGCAAACCTTGAATTCCGTATGGTCGCTGACGATGCTGACAACTATACAGGCGGTATTCCACCAGCTGGTACTGAGGCATTCCCATTTGAAACGTTAGATGGCCCTCCTGTATTACTCGAACGTCAGGCGATTGTCGCTGGTGACAAAGTCACCAATGCACAAACAGGTATTGATGAAAGTGGATCTCCTGAAGTCAGCATCACCTTAGATAGTGCTGGTGGTAAGCTGATGCAGAACGCTACACGTACCGCTGTAGGTAAACAGATGGCGGTACTGTTTATCGAAAACAAGCAAAGAATTACGTACGAAGAAGACCCAGAGACTGGCGAGACTACAGAAGTCAGAACGCCTTATGCTGAGACTAAAATAATTAACCGTGCCAACATTCAAGCAGTCCTAGGCTCATCTTTCCGTATTACTGGATTAGACAGTAGTGCTGAAGCCGCTGAGCTTGCTTTATTGCTACGTTCAGGTGCGCTTGCTGCACCTATGTACTTTGTAGAAGAGCGCACTATTGGCCCATCACTGGGTCAAGACAATATTGAAAAAGGCTTATTTTCTACGCAAGTCGGCTACTTGCTAGTCTTTGCGTTTATGATTGTCTTCTATCGTCTGTTTGGTGTCATCGCTAATATAGCGTTGGCAGTGAACGTTATTATCATTATCTCTGTTATGTCTATTTTAGGCTCATCACTTACCCTACCCGGCATTGCTGGTATTGTCTTGACCATCGGTATGGCAGTTGATGCAAACGTACTGATCTTCGAACGAATACGTGAAGAGATTGCAAACGGGGTACGACCGAAGTCAGCAATCGTGGCAGGTTTTGACCGTGCTTTTAGTAGTATTTTCGATGCCAACATCACCACTTTACTGGTTGCATTTATCTTATTTGCGATTGGTACTGGTCCGATTAAAGGCTTTGCGGTTACGCTAGCTATTGGTATTGTCAGCTCGCTGTTTACAGCCATTTTAGTAACACGCGCGCTGGTACAAATTGCTTACGGTAAACGTAAATCTATCAAACGTTTGAGCATCGGTTAGGAGAATACTATGGCGATCGATAAGAATAACCCTTTAGAACAACAGAACAATCCAGATCGAAATGGTTCAGGCGGCTCAAATAGTGATGCAAATAGCACAAACACGCGCCGCCGCAAAAAACCACGCCGTGATGGCAAGGGAAGCAATACAAAGACCAATAACCCTACCACAGCGGCATCGAGTAAAAGTAAAACTCGTCGCAGTGGTAAAAAAGGCACTGATAAAGACAGCCAAGCATTGGCTAACACTCAGGCCACGGTTTCTAACTTAGAAACCAATGATGCTGAAGATGATGCGGCCGCACAAGCTGAAGGCGGTATCAAAGCCATTGGCAACCAACGCATTATTCCTTTTATGAAGATAGAAAAACCTATGGCGCTTCTGTCTTTATTGATGGTCATTGGTAGTATTATTGCTATCGCCGTAAATGGGTTGAACTTAGGGCTTGATTTCACTGGTGGTGTCTCTGCAGATGTGCGTTATGAGCAATCTGTTGAGCAGGTTGACGTGGTTAATGCCCTAGCTGACAATGGTTTTGATGATGCCGTCGTACAGTATCTAGGGACATCTCAAGAGCTACTAATACGCTTACCGCCTCAGTCAGACAGTGTGGATGGACTCAACGATAGCCTTGATAACGCATTAGCACTGCCTAATAACAATGCTGAAATTAGCAATATTAATATTATTGGTAGCCAAGTGGGTAACGAAGTCTATTTAAACTCCGTTATGTCATTAGCATTAGCATTGGCCTGTATGCTTGGCTATGTTGCCCTACGTTTCCAATTCAAACTATCACTTGGTGCAGTGCTATCGCTATTTCATGATGCGATTGTCACCATCGGTGTATTTGCTTTGTTTGGCTTTCCATTCGACTTAACTGTTTTAGCTGCTATTTTGGCATTGATTGGTTACTCATTGAACGACACGATTGTGGTCTATGATCGTATCCGCGAAAACTTCCGCCGTGTTCGTGGCATTACGCCAGAACAGACGATCGATTTGTCATTGACCGAAACCTTGCGCCGTACGATTATGACCATCTCAACGGTCTTGTTAGTCGTATTAGCCATGCTGTTCTTAGGCGGTGATGGTCTATACTGGTTCTCAGTTGCACTCTTCATTGGTCTACTTGCTGGTACTTACTCATCCACTTATATCGCAAGTTCAATTCCTTTGCGTATGGGTCTATCGCGTGATGACTTTATCGTAAAAGTAAAACCAGAGTTTGAAGAAGAAATCGTCACTTTTGATGATCCAAAAATGTTTGAATAAGACAGGATTTCATATCATTCAATCATACGAGTAGCTGACTAAAGTGTTAGAACAAATGTAAAATTCGTTATAAATAATAGTAATAACGTTTGAATAGAAGCACCTGACTCATCAATAGTGAGTCTAGGTGCTTTTATCTTTGTAGTGGTATTTGCTCTAAAAAACACATTACCTTATCCTCAATATTTTGTACTTTTAGTATAAACGAGCCAAAAATGACGATGACGCCATCTAACCCTTTGTCCTCCATAGATACCCGCTATAGGCATATTATTGCTATTGCACTGCCTGTATTACTGGCCAATCTGGCCATGCCATTACAGAGCGTTATTGATACCGCGATCGTCGGCAATATGAATGATACGGCAAAGCTTGCTGGTATGGGTTTGGCGATACAATTACTGTCTTTATTGCTTGTCAGTTTTAACTTTTTACAGTACGCCTCATCTGGACTATCAGCACAAGCCTTAGGGCAGATGGCAAGTCTTCCTGATAATTCTAATAGGAATATAACAGCGAATTTAAGCCCATCCCCCCTACTGTCGATCTTACAACGTGCTTTATTGCTGGCATTTATTATCGGGGTTGTTTTACTGTTGGCAAAACCTTGGTTGATTGATTTTGGCTTACAGGCTTTGTCAGCCAACCCAGACAGCGGCAGTGCTGCACACTCTTATTTGGATGTAAGGTTTTGGGGCGTTATCGCTGAGTTGATGAACTTTGCTTTTATAGGGTGGTTTGCTGGTCAAGGTAAAACACGCTATATGCTCTACCAACAAGGATTTATCGCCGTACTTAATATTGTTCTGACGTTGTTTTTTGTTTTTACGATGCAGATGGGTTTGGCGGGTGTGGCTTTGGGCACCACTATTGCTTTTTGGTGTGGTGTAATATTGGCACTAGCGTTAAGTCGTCAGCATTTGCGAATATCTTGGCAGGCTATGTTTGTTACAGACTATCGGTATTTCACAAAAGATAAAATGCTTAGGCTATTTTCATTAAATAAAGATATTTTTATTCGCACCTTAATCCTAACTTTGAGCCTTGCTTGGATTACTCGATTATCTGCACAAAGTGGTGATGTCATACTAGCCGCCAATGCTATTTTACTTCAAGTATTGAGTATTTCAGCCTTTGCTCTCGATGGTGTGGCTGTCTCTGCCGAGACACTAAGTGGCCAAGCAGCTGGTCGACGTGATTGGACGGGTTTTCGTACTATCGTCAAGCGCACAGGTATTGTTAGCTATGGTCTTGCCCTTACGTTGAGCGCGATATGGTGGCTAGTCATGCCCTTTTACTTGCAGTTTATGACCAATATTGATTCTGTCTTTACATTGGCTTATGAGTATCATATTTATGCTGTATTGCTACCTCTCGTCGGCGTTGGCGCTTATTGGTTAGATGGTATATTTTTTGGTTTAACAGCAGGCAATGTCATTCGTAATGCCGCATTGATACTAGCAACTATTTTCTTCCCACTGAGTGAGCTGCTTTATCAACAGTGGGATATTACAGGTATTTGGCTAAGCATTTGGGCTCTATTACTCCTCAGACTGGCCATTTTAGGGATTTTTTTATACCGTGCTCATCAAAGTGGCAGCTATGAAAAACTACAACCAGAGAGTTAAGCTTGTCTTTCACTGAAGACTACCTCTTATAAATAGCTGTCTCTTATAAAGACAAATTAGATTACCTACCTTTTCTATAAATTACTTTTAGGATCTGATGTGACAACTCATTCAGACGAATTGCTTAACACATATAAAACCAACTATGACTGGGTTGAAGGGTTTAAAAAAAGCTTGCCTGTCGCAATGGGTTACTTACCTGCGGGTATTGCTTTTGGAGTACTGGCTCAAGTGGCTGGCATTCCTATATGGGCAACGATTATGCTCAGTATCGTATTATATGCTGGTGCAGCTCAATATGCATGTTTGCCTATGCTAAGTGCTGGATTACCAATTGGCAATATCGCAACCAATATCGCCGCGATCAATTTACGCCACGTATTTTATGGTATGCCATTATTACAATACCTGCCCAAAAACAAACTGGCCAAAACCTATTGCTTATTTGCACTAACTGATGAGACGTTTTCAGTGATGACGAGCTTACCTAAAGCCGTACGTCCGTCTTTAATACTGCCAATCAGTCTCTTTAACCAAAGCTGGTGGGTTTTAGCAGGTGCTATCGGTGTTATGATTGGTAGCACTCTCAGCGACTTGGTACCTCACTTGGATTTTGCTTTGGTTTGTTTGTTTGCTATTTTGGCCTATGAACAATTTCAAAGCATCAAACGCTACTTCCCAATAGGTATTGCCGTAATATCATTAGTAGTAGCGTCTTTGTTTACCAGTAATTGGTTGTTATTGGTCGCCATCAGTATTTGTATGATGCTGATTTTAGTGCGTGGATTTTGGGTACAGCGAGACATAAAAGAAAAAAGCAATATGGAAGGAGATATTGATGAGCAGTAGCTATCTTATTATTGCAACGTTTGCTATGGCTGCTGTTACTTTCATGACTCGCGCTCTTCCCACATTGATACCAAAAAAAATATTAGACACACCTTGGCTACACCGATTGAATGAAAGTTTGCCGTTATCAGTCATGGTGTTACTCATTTTAACCAGCTTATCTTATAACGATCTATCTGCAACTACAGGATTAGACAGTGCAAAGCTACATTTACTAATGGCTCAAGTTGGTGCGCTAATATTGGTATTATTTGTTTATCATATTAGCCGTCAATTATTAGTCAGTATGATTGTCGGTATCGCAGCCATTAATGGATTTCTGTGGTTATTTACTATCTTATGGGGCTAAATTATATCAAACCTAAAAGGTATGATTGGCTGTGTCAAAATCACAAGCCTACCATGTGTAACGCTTACGCAGATAGAGACTACGCAAAATGTAGCCAGTATCGCTATATTTAACGATAAAAAAGGCCAGATTCTAGTAAGAATCTGGCCTTTTATTTTCTGAGAATGCTTTCTAACTTCCATTTTTTAGAACAATTATTACTTACTGCTCTTCGACACCCATCATATCGACTGGAGTATCAGCAACTATTTGAACTCTTCTTTTACCTGTCTTGGCTGTATCGTTTCGTTGCTCTTGTAGGTGGTCAAGATAGGCTTCATTGATCTGGCCGGTGATATAACAACCATTAAATACAGCACAGTCAAAACCTTCAACTCTACTATGCTTGGTGTCTTTTACCGCATCAATCAAATCATCTAAATCTTGGAAAATCAGTCTATCAGCACCAATTATTTCACGCACCTCTTCCACAGTATGGCCTGATGCAATCAGCTCACTGCGGACTGGCATATCAATACCATAAACGTTTGGATACTTAACTGGCGGCGCAGCACTAGCAAAAAATACTTTATTAGCACCAGCATCTCGAGCCATCTGGATAATTTCATGACAGGTCGTACCACGAACAATAGAGTCATCAACCAACAGTACGTTTTTACCTCTAAATTCTAACGGTACCGCACTGAGTTTTTGGCGGACAGACTTTTTGCGTTGCTGCTGACCTGGCATGATAAACGTACGACCGATATAGCGGTTTTTCATAAACCCTTCACGGTATTTAACATTCATCTTGAGTGCTAATTCCATCGCTGATGTACGTGAGGTATCTGGGATAGGAATTACCACATCAATATCGTGATTGTCACCCCACTCTGTCATGATTTTATCTGCTAGCTTTTCACCCATACGCAAGCGAGCTTTATAAACTGAAATATTATCCATGATTGAATCTGGACGAGCAAAATAGACATATTCAAAAATACAAGGAGTGTACTCTTTTGGCGCTACACACTGATGAGTATGTAGTTTATGATCCAAATCAATAAAGATAGCTTCGCCAGGTTTGACATCACGAATGATGCTGAACCCAGAACCTGTCAATGCCACTGACTCTGAAGCAACCATATATTCGGTGCCACCATTTGGTGCCATACGTTTACCAAAAATGAGCGGGCGGATACCGTTTGGATCACGAAAAGCAAGTAAACCATGACCAGTAATGAGTGCAACAACACCATAAGCACCTTCAACGCGACCATAAACTGCGGTTACAGCTTCAAAGATATCGGCAGGCGTTGCTTTGGTTTTGCCTAGATTTTGCATTTCATGAGCAAGGACATTTAGCAATACTTCAGAATCTGAGTCAGTATTCAGATGACGGCGATCTTCGATGTATAAAGATTTGGCCAAGCTTTCAGCATTGGTCAAGTTACCATTATGTGCAAGCGTAATACCATAAGGTGAGTTAACATAAAATGGCTGAGCTTCAGCACTGCTAGAAGTACCCGCCGTTGGATAACGCACGTGACCAATACCGAACTTACCGACCAGTTTTATCATATGGTGATTCAAGAAAACGTCACGAACCATACCATTTTCTTTACGTAGATAGAGTCGTCCATCCTGCAAAGTTACGATACCTGCCGCATCTTGTCCACGATGCTGCAACATCGTTAAGCCATCATAAAGAATCTGATTGACTGGCTCATGAGCTGCAACCCCAACGACTCCACACATAGTTATATCCTATTTTTACCCATACATTAGTATTAGTACTACATAGTGGCAAGGTTTTTAGCAACACACTGTCAAAAATGTGCGCTATCACTTGCCGCCGACCTGATAAAATTTACTAAATATTTAACAACTACTTATCTTTTTGGCTGTCAAAAAACAAGTATCCATAAATCATAGTGAATGATTTATGGAGCTTAACTGCGACCAAAAATTATTTTTTCAAGAACTATCTTATGACTGATTAACTTGATCCCAAGCCATACCAAGCACATCTGAAACCAATGCCTTACCCATCGGTGCGTAAGGCATTAGTTCGGGCGCCAATATTGAGGTTTGCCATTGCGGCATCTGTACCAATAACGGTGCACTCACACTCAAAACAACTAAGACCATCAATACGTTTTTGGCGGCACCAAGAACACCACCTGCCATCTTATCAATGATTTCTAGACGTAACGTTTTGAGTACGCCCGAAAATACAAACGCGACTAAGTGCATGATTGCTAATATAACAATCACTACCAATACAAACGCCATGGCCATTTGTAAAACGGGGCTTTGTACAATACCAGATAGCTGAGGTGAAAACACGCCTGCCAAACGTGTCGCAGCGATAAGCGCAACCAACCAACCAACTAAACCTATCGCCGTCTTAATCAATCCCGCCTGAAAGCCGCGCCATAAGCCAACTAAGACAACAATAGCAATCACAATATCTAGACCACTCATGTTTTGTGCCTCATACCCTATTTATTTTTATCAAGTGTTTACTTAAATCGTATGACAAGGTAATTTTTTGGTTATTCAAATAATTTTGGTTATTCAAACGATAATGCCTTAGCGAGTCGCTTAGCTCTCCATAGCATCGTAATAGCCGCCGATTGCCTGAATACAAGACTGTACCAAGCCAGGTCCTCGATAAATTAGACCTGTATAAAGCTGTACCAAGTCTGCACCTGCTTCAATTTTCTTAACCGCTTTGACACCACTATCAATACCACCAACACCTATCAACGCAACTTTACCATCTAACTGATCAGAAAACTGTTGTAAAATCTGCGTACTAATATGGCTCACAGGACGACCAGATAGGCCACCCGCTTGATCTCCATCGCGTAAATCCTCTACACCAACGCGACCCAAAGTCGTATTTGTCGCAATCAAACCATCAATCTCAAAATCTATCAGCTGCTGTGAGATATAGTCTACTTGTAACGGCTCTAAATCAGGAGCAACTTTCAGTACCAATGGTACATAAAAACCATACTCAGTCGCCAATTGGCTATGACGATTTTTGATGGTATCTAAAAGCTGAGTCAATGCTTCGCCACTCTGTAAGTCACGTAAATTTTTAGTATTTGGCGAAGAGATGTTAACAGTAATATAGGAGGCATGCGGATAGGCACGCTCTAAGCAATAAACGTAGTCATCAGCTGCCTGCTCTACTGGCGTATCAGCATTCTTACCAATATTAATACCGATATTACCTTTATACTTGCAACGTTTAACATTTTCGATCAGGTAATCGACACCTTGATTATTAAAACCCATACGGTTAATAATGGCATCTGCCTGTTTTATTCTAAACAATCTTGGCTTATCGTTACCTATCTGAGGCCTTGGGGTAACCGTACCCACTTCTATAAAACCAAAACCCAGCTCAGCCAACGCATCAATATAGTCGCCATTTTTGTCCAGTCCCGCAGCTAAACCAACTGGGTTGGCAAACTGCAACCCCATGCAGTCTGTTGGCTGCATCGACTGGCCATACACCAAACCTAAAACACGTGCTGTATGAGCTTTATCCAGTAAAGACAAGGTCATCTCGTGGGCGTGTTCGGGATCCATCTTAAACAAAAAAGGACGAAGTAAGGCATAAGACATAGTAATGACAGACCCTGCTAAAAAGAAATAGTGAGTGGAAAGTGCGAATAAAATCGAGCGCTGCGATTATATCAGCTTAACAGAAATAAGAGCAAAGTTTCATGCGGAAAATTTCATGAAACGGTAGCATCTATAGATGAATGGCAAAACAAGGGTTATTAAGGCACAGGACGACTATCAGTCAATGCTATCCAGCCACGAACAATACGATATAGATGCCAAATAAAAGTAAATGTCATAATCAGCAAACCAAATCCAGCCAATAGCAATGAACCAATAGCGGTATGGCTACTATCAGCTAAAATACTGACACCAAAGCCACCCAAGGCAAATGTTATGATGACTATACCGATTACAAACCAAACGACACTGTACCAAAAAGTCTTAATCTGCCAATCAAAATGCGTCGCCAACCAAGTGCCATCAGCGTCATGACGCTTGGCATAGTTCATCACAATTGGCAAAATCCAAAGCAGCCCTGCTGTAAAATAGCTGACCACATATAAAAAATAAGTAATGTGGTTATAAGTGGTGAGAGAACTGCGCTTATCAGCGCTCATATTATCATTCACATTGTTACTCGTCATATTATGATGTCTTTGCGGTAGAGGTTCATAATTATCATTATCAGCAGTATTCGTCTGTGTACGAAGCCGCTCATCCCTGTTGTGATTAGGAAAGTCATTCATTGTAAAACCCTATATGTGGCAGTGGCTAATAATTACTTAATTGTGCCAAACCGACCGTTTTTCAATAAGGTTATCTCCAGCAGGTACAGCAAACAAGCGATAGAATATACTTAAATCCAATACAATATATATTTTAAAGTATGAGCGATAGTCCTAAGCAACGATTAGGGTCTGTTGAACATTCAAATGTGGTACTGGCAGTGACTATTTTTTAGACAATATGCAGTGAAATTTTTGAGACCTAGTCATTCTAGGTTAAACAATTTCGCCATATATTGGCAAAAAATAGCACTGCCCTGAAAGGCTGAGGCTAAAATCACCCCAAACGTTGTTGCAATCCTAGCCAAGGTCTCGACATTATCGTCGACTTGCGCCTAGTTTGGTGCAATTTTAGCGATCAGCAGTCCTAATATTTGAATGTTCAACAGACCCTAATAAGGTTGATCTGGTACAAAACGGTCAACCTCCTTTGCCATACCAGCCATCACAAAATCCATCTCAAATACCCTTGCTTCTGCTAAAGAAAACGACTCGGGATAATCACCCGTTAGCAAGCCAGCAATATAAGCAACGATAGACATGTGACACACAACAACCAAACATTCAGCATCAATATTGCCAATATCTATCAGTGCCTGTCGCGCATCATCAGCAGGCGTGATATTGTCCTGCACAACCGACGACACGGTTTGCGCGCGTAACTGAAACTCCGCTAATGTTTGTTGTGCTCTGTCATAAGGACTGACAACGAAATAATCAGGGCTGTAATAAGTCGTCACATACTCTGCCGTCTGTGCCACTTGCTGTCGACCAAAATCAGTCAACTGGCGAGCACTATCAGGACGTGACTCATCTTCTGCTTGACCATGACGTACTAATATAATTTTCATACGCTTCCTTACTGCACTATCATTATGATGTTATGCTCAGAATAACCCACCTAAAAACAGTGCCTTAATTTAATATACAGTGCTTTACTGACCATCAGTATTACCACTTATATCTTCATCGCTCGACGTCTTCATTTGTTCAGTCAATGCTGCATTGCTATGATCATGCGCCATCACAAACTCAACGTCACTTCGGAACCCTGCTTCCATGAGATGTAACGCTACACCTAATGCTGCTTTGTCTTCGTAGATGACGGCGTAAAGCGCATGAGTAATAGGCATATAAATACCTTGCTTAGTGGCTTTCTCATGCACTTGCTGAATGGTATTAACCCCTTCGGCTGTCTGGCCCAGTTTTTTGACTGCTGCATCAATACTCATACCCCGACCGAGCATATTGCCCACGCGGTAGTTGCGACTCAGCTCTGAGCTACAAGTGGCATACAGATCGCCGACGCCTGACAATCCTAAAAACGTGAGTGGATTGGCACCTGCTTCCACACCAAAACGACTCATTTCTGCCAAACCACGGGTCAATATCATGGCCTTGGTGTTTTCGCCGACATCGTACGCCGCTGCCATACCCATCGCAATTGCATAGATGTTTTTGAGTGCACCGCCTAGCTCTACGCCTTTGACATCATCACTGGCAAACACTCGAAAGAACGCACTGTGTAGTGCAGCCTGAACAGCATGGCGCAAAGGCTCAGATTCACTAGCGATAACTGTCGCCGACGGCATGTTTTTCATGATTTCTATCGCTAGGTTCGGCCCTGACATGACACCGAAATTCACTTCTGGCAATACATCTTTAATAATGTCACTCATCATTGCAAAGGTGTCTTTTTCCATCCCTTTGGTTAATGACACAATCGACTGTCCACTGATAAATGGCGCGATATTTTTTAAGGTCTCTCGGAATGCCAAACCTGGCACTGCAATAAAGATAATGTCTTTGTCTTTGACCGATGCTGCCAAATCATGACTATACTTTAAGCGATCATCCAGCTTATAACCTGGCAAGTATTTTTTATTGGTCTGAGTTTTTGCCATTGCTTTTACGGTGCGCTTATTACGCACCCATAGCGTGGTATCACAACCGTTTCGTGCGGCTAAGTTTGCCATTGCCGTACCAAAACTACCACCGCCCAAAAATGCCAAACGCAGCTTGGTAGGATTGCTATGAATCTCTGCCATATTTTTTGCGACTGCTGCCTCTACTGCACTAGGATTTAGCTTCTTACGGCCAATACCTGATTTGGCCGCACGCTCGATAATACCTGCCAACAGACTGTTTTGCTTTTCAGGCGTATGGTTATCGGTGGCGCTGTTATCGTTAGTGGTTTTTTTATTGCTATCATTAGAACTGGTCATATTCTTGTATCCGTGTTGACTGGCCGATCATTAATAGAACTTGTCATGGCTTGGGTATTTTTAGCTGCTGAGACTGACTGTCTATTTAAATGATAACGTTATTAAACAAAAAGTACTCAAAGGCATTATGACTCAAACCTTACTAATGGCTCAATATCAGTTGCTTTACGTGTGGCTTCATCTGCAGGACTGGTACCAGTATAAACAAAGGCCGTTACATAATCATTTGAGCCAACATCAAAATAGGCTTTCACCGCTGGTTCGTTACACAATAGACCAGTACGCCATACGGTACTATATCCTTGCGCTTTAAGAGCCAAAATAAGATTTTGTACAGCAGCACCAGTACTGAGTATTTGCTCAAAAGGCGGAACTTTTTGGTGCGCTTGCATTTTAGTGACTACTGTAATAATCATTGGCGCACGCAACGGTATATTAACAGTTTTTTCAATGTCTTTTTCAGACAACACCTCTCCTTCTTGTATCGCTTTTTCTTGGGCCGCTCGAGCCAATACACGACCCAATTCATGACGCGCATCACCTTGTGTCACAACAAAACGCCAGGGCTGTAGCTTCTTATGATCTGGTGCTGTGGTCGCACATTCAATCGCTGTTTTAACTTGTGCATAAGTGGGTGCTGGTGCATCCAGATTACCCATACTGCGTCTTGAGTTGATCCAGCCAATCATTTCTTCACTAGTAATCGGCATACTGTCAGTGGTCACGTCTTTGATAGACAGTTTTTTATCATTGTTGTCTGATGTAGTCATTGCTACTCCTTATTTGTTACCCCACTCTCAACTTGAAATAAGCAAATCAAACTGAAGAGGCGGATTACCAAGTTTTTTGTTGAGTACAAAGCATAGATTATGTGACAGAATTTTACGAATCAATCGATGAGACAAATGCCATAAATCTCTTGCTCGTACCTTTTGTATATTAAATCGTTCTGATAGCTGACCAATGACTGTTTCAACGATACGGCGA
>NZ_JBQSXG010000045.1:0-25107 GCF_052378005.1 Psychrobacter sp. AOP31-B2-9 | reverse complement strand
AAATTACAACTCTATAAAAAATGGCTTACTCATATTAAATGAATAAGCCAAAAAACAACTATTAATTTTCTACAAATTCGGATTCAACCACTTCTCAGCAGTATTCATATCCCAACCTTTACGCTCAGCATAACTCTCTAACTGATCACGACTGATCTTACCGACATTGAAGTACTCACTATCAGGGTGCGAGTAATAGAATCCGCTGACCGACGACGCAGGCCACATCGCATAGCTTTCGGTTAAAGTCGTGCCGATAGCATCTACCGTACCGAGCCAATCAAACAATTTGCCTTTTTCCGTATGCTCAGGGCAAGCAGGGTAACCAGGCGCAGGGCGGATGCCGACATATTTTTCTTTAATCATCTCATCGTTGGTGAGTGACTCAGTCGGCTGATAGCCCCAGTACTCTTTACGTACCAGCTCATGCAGATGCTCAGCGAATGCTTCGGCTAGACGGTCAGACAGAGCCTGTACCATGATGGCATTATAGTCATCGCCTGCCGCTTTGTATTGCTCAGCGAGTGCTTCTGTACCGACGATAGAGACAGTAAAGCCGCCCAAGTGATCGGTATGTGTCTCTGATGGCGAGATAAAGTCAGCCAAGCTAAAGTTCGGTTTGCCACTGGCTTTATCGCTTTGTTGACGTAAATGCTCGAACTGATAGGTTGGGCTGCCACCATCATCAGGCGCATTGTCATAGACCGTCACGGTGTCCGCACCCGTACGGCGAGCGGGCATGAGTTTAAACACCCCTTTAGCGACGATTGATTTTTCCTCAATCATCTTTTGCATCAGCTCATTGGCATTATTAAACAGGTCACGAGCCGCTTCGCCGACCACATCATCTTGCAAGATTTTTGGATATTTACCTGCCAGTCCCCAAGAGATAAAAAATGGCGTCCAGTCGATATACGGCAGCAAATTAGTGATGGGGTAGTCATCCAATATCACTTGGCCCAATTTGTTTGGCACTGGTGGCACATAATTGTCCCAGTCACCTTTAAAGCCCATTTTAATTGACTCAGCATACGATACTTTAGCCGCTTTTGGTTTACGCTTGGCCAGACGTTCGCGTACCTTGGCGTACTCTTCGCGGGTCTCATCGATCAGCGCTTGACGATGTTCTTTTGAGAGCAGCTTGGTCACCACACCGACTGAGCGCGAGGCGTCTGTGACATAGATGACGCCATCGTTTTGATATTGCGGCTCCACCTTAACCGCGGTATGCGCTTTAGAGGTGGTCGCACCGCCAATCATAAGCGGTAAGGTCATGCCGCGCTCTTGCATTTGCTTGGCCACATAGACCATCTCATCGAGACTTGGGGTAATCAAACCAGACAGACCGATGATATCGACTTTTTCTTTGATCGCGGTATCGAGGATGGTCTCACAGGGTACCATCACGCTGAGGTCAATGATGTCGTAGCCATTACAGCCGAGTACCACGCCGACGATGTTTTTACCGATATCATGCACGTCGCCTTTGACGGTCGCCATCAGGATTTTACCTTTGACCTCGCCTTCGACCTTTTCGGCTTCGATATACGGGTTCAGCCAAGCGACTGACTGCTTCATTACGCGGGCAGACTTGACCACTTGCGGTAGGAACATTTTACCCGCACCAAATAAGTCACCGACGATATTCATACCGTCCATCAATGGGCCTTCGATGACTTCTAGCGGCTTGGGGTATTTCTCCCATGCTTCTTTGGTGTCCGCTTCGATAAAGGTAGTAATGCCTTTGACTAGAGCATGAGCGATGCGCTCTTCTACCGTACCTTCACGCCAGCTCATATCGACCGTACTGTCTTTTTTCTTACCGCCATTATGATAGTTTTCAGCAGCGCCCATCAGTCGCTCGGTGGCATCTTGACCACTTTCGCCTTGATTGCGATTGAGCATGACATCTTCGATAGCGTCACGCGCTTCCTTTGGAATATCATCATATACCTCAAGCATGGCTGGGTTGACGATACCCATGGTCAGGCCGTTTTTGATCGCGTGAAATAAGAATACCGAGTTGATGGCTTCACGGATTGGGTTACCACGGAAACTAAACGATACGTTAGACACACCGCCCGATACCATGGCATTAGGCAGATTTTCAGTGATCCATTTGGTCGCATTAATAAAGTCGGCACCGTAGTTATTGTGCTCGGTGATGCCGGTTGCGACGGCAAAGATATTAGGGTCAAAAATAATATCTTCAGATGGGAAGCCAACTTCGTTGACCAGCACATCATAGCTGCGCTGGCAGATTTCAGTTTTGCGCTCGTAAGTATCGGCCTGACCGTCTTTGTCAAAGGCCATGACGATAATGGCGGCACCGTAACGCATACACAGCTTGGCTTTTTCGACGAACTCAGCGTGACCTTCTTTGAGCGAGATAGAGTTGACGACAGATTTACCCTGCGTGCGCTTTAGCCCTTCTTCGATGATGTCCCATTTAGAGGAGTCGATCATCAGCGGTACACGGCTGATATCTGGCTCACCTGATACGAGATTGACAAAGTGAATCATCGCCTGCTTGGAGTCGAGCATACCCTCATCCATATTGATGTCGACGATTTGTGCGCCGCCTTCTACTTGGTCACGGGCGACATCAAGTGCCTCGGTGTAGGCTTCGGTTTTAATCAAACGTAAGAATTTTTTAGAACCTGTCACGTTGGTACGTTCACCGACATTAACAAACAAGCTGTCAGTATCGATGGTAAATGGCTCAAGTCCAGACAAGCGGCAGGCAGGTGCGATTTCAGGAATCACGCGCGGCGCATAGTTTTTTACCATGTTTGCGATTTGGCGGATATGCTCAGGTGTGGTACCACAGCAGCCGCCGACGATATTTAAGATGCCTGCTTTGGCAAAGCCTTCTAGCAATGCTGCTGTTTCTTCAGCCGTTTCATCATACTCACCAAACTCATTGGGCAGACCAGCGTTTGGATGCGCTGAAACATAAGTATCAGCGATATTGGACAACGTTTGGATATGTGGTCGCAGCGCATCGGCACCAAGCGCACAGTTGAAGCCGACTGATAAAGGTTTGGCATGGCGAACCGAGTTATAAAATGCTTCAGCCGTTTGTCCTGATAGCGTGCGACCTGAGGCATCAGTAATCGTACCCGATATCATAATCGGAAGCTCAAATCCAATATCATCAAACACGCCAGTGATCGCAAATATCGCTGCTTTGGCATTGAGCGTATCAAAGATGGTCTCGATTAGAATAAGGTCGACACCACCTTCAATTAGAGCCAATGTCGCTTCACGGTAGTTAAGTACTAGCTCATCAAAGGTAATGTTACGAAACGCAGGATCATTGACATCCGGTGATATCGAGCAGGTACGTGAAGTGGGGCCAACCACACCCGCGACAAAACGCGGCTTGTCTGGTGTTTTTGCAGTAAAGGCATCGGCGGCCTCGCGTGCCAGTCTGGCCGCTTCTTTGTTTAGCTCAGGCACCAGATACTGCATATCGTAATCGGCCATCGACAGGCGCGTACCATTAAAGCTATTGGTTTCAATGATATCTGCACCAGCACCAAGATGATCATCATGAATCTCTTTAATCATCTGTGGTTGTGAGAGCACCAGCAGGTCGTTATTACCGCGTACGTCTTGGCTAATATCTGCAAAACGCTCACCACGATAATCAGCTTCTTCTAGTTTATAGGTCTGAATCTGTGTACCCATCGCTCCATCTAGCATCAAAATGCGCGACGCCATTTGCTCGGTGATACGTGTCCGTGCCGTTATTTGTTGCTCTTTATAAGGAAATACGGCAGGTGGCGTCAGGACAAAGTCATCGGCAGATTGTGATGGGCTAGAAGTTGCATCGGTTTGTGAGTCAGTTGCTTGGGTCATAGGAGCGCTGCTTATATCATCAATGTTATAAAAGAAAGGAATAACAAACGGAGTGAAAATTCTTATCAGCTAAATAGCGTGGAAAAGTCGTATTATTTTAACATGAAAATCGCACAGCACGAGGGATAGTGCTGACTCTGCTAAGGTCATTGACAAATTGTCTGTTTTTTAATGAGTTAAAGTCTATTGCATAAGGTAGGTAGGCAGAAATGAATAACTATGCACTCAAAGTTTACACAAAGCTTTGCTTGGATAAACTAAAGTCAAACATGACTCTTAAAAGTAAGACAGAACTTACACCGCCGCTACAAAAACAGCGTAAAGGTATATTGATAAACTTTTTTGAGATGTTAATTTGATTTCAGAAGAATTAGCATTGCGTAAGTAATACTTACTAATGAATGTTAATGGCTTTGACCAAAAACGTTTTTATTAAAGCCGTTTTTAACAAAAAAGTATGCACCTTTGTATCGACGTAATAGTTGCTTACGAAATGCAAATTAACCATTGAGATGACATTATCATCGGCCAAAATACTTAATCATTAATACTTAAGGATATAATTATGAAGCTTACTAAAATCGCTGCCATTGGTACATTAGCACTTTCAGTTGCAGGCCTAAGTGCTTGTAATAGCATGATGCCAGCTGACGCTGATAGTGCCTCGACTGAAGCACCTACCAGTAGTCAAGCAGCAACAGATACGCAAGCAGTATCTGATATGAATGTGGTACAAGTAGCACAAAGCAATGCTGATTTCTCGTTGCTTGTTGAAGCGGTAGAAGCTGCAGGCATCGCGGCACCATTATCTAATCCTAATGCCAACTTCACTATATTTGCACCGACCAATGAAGCATTTGCACAAGTGTTGCAAGAAACAGGTATGACGAAAGAGCAACTGTTTGCCAACAAACCATTGCTTACCAAAATCTTGGGCTACCATGTGATCAACGGTGCAGCACCAGTATATGCAGCAGATGTGAAGCCAGGTACGATTACTATGCTGAGTAAAGATGCACTTGTGGTCACCGATCAAGGCCAACTACAAGATGAAAATGGTCGTACAGTTAATATTTTAGACACTGATATTGCTGCTAACAATGGTGTGGTACACGTTATCGATAAAGTTTTGCTTCCTAAATAATTCTTGGTTGAAACCTGCTATCCGTACAAGCTAATACGTATAAGCTAATAATAGCGTCGTACACGTGATTGATACAGTGTTGCTACCTAAGTAAGCAGTAATTAAAAAATAATCAGTTAAAATCGTAGTTATTGATGTAACAAGTTTGACGTAATCGGCACTGGTCCAATTGGTATCGTTTGCAACAAATAAATTATTCACTGTTATATTCATTAACTGAGAAACCTATTTGTTAATCAAATAATGTAATTGACCATTCATTGATAAGGAAATACCCATGTTAAAGAAAAACTTACTATCTATCGCTGTTGTTACAGCTGCCATGTCATTAGCCGCTTGTAATGATACAGAAACCACGACTGATCCAGTTGAGCCTGAAGCGACTACTGAAGAAGTGGTTGTAGAGCCAATGGCTGAAACTGATGCAATGGCCGAAACAGATCCAGCGGCTGAGACTGATATGATGGACGAAGCTGCTGCTACGCAAACCATTGCTGAACTTGCTGCAGATAACGAAAATCTAACCATCCTAAACGCAGCACTACAAGCAGCTGGTCTTGACACTATGTTGATGGAAGATACCAAGCATACTGTATTTGCACCAACAGATGATGCATTTGCTCCTGTATTAGAAAGTTTGGGCGTGACCAAAGAGGAGCTATTGGCTGATACAGATTTACTTAACAAAGTACTTCCTTACCATGTGCTAGCGTCAGAAGTATTGGCTGCTGACATTCCTTATGGTACTGATATTGAAACTGCTAATGGTGCAACTATCTCTATCAGCGAAGACAACGTCATCACTGATGCTACTGGTAACACAGCCAACATCACCGGTACAGATATCATGGCAACCAATGGTGTGGTTCACACTATCGATGCGGTATTAATGCCTGAATAAGTTGTTTTTATAGACTGAGTTTTATCATTTATCAATGATATCGAAGAAGCCTAGCTCACTAGCTAGGCTTTTTTGTGTCTGACTTATGGTTGACCCGGCGTATCGCTCTAATAATGGTATCAATATAAAAGTGCTGGATAGTAGTACTGGATAAGAGGACTGGCGATACTATGAAAGTTCGTGACACCTAAAGTGAGAACAAGGCAGCCGACTATAGACTGTACAAATGGTATATTTAGAGAGGCTCATACCGTAGCGGTTTAGTAGTTCGCTGATTGTATATATATGTATATAGCGCACTGGTTCTAGTTTTTACTGACGGTTGTCACTGATATACATAGTTTGAGATTGATATTAAACGACTTTGTAAAAAGAGGTTAGAGCCTATTGAACGGCCACAAAAAAGCCCAAGACGACTGTCTTGGGCTTTGATTAAGATGATTAAGTAATCACCTGTCTTAACATGTTGTTTAGACAGGTGGTTGAGCTTGCTTATTTAACTTCTTTGTTTAGTGGATCAGCAGCCATTCTTTTTTCCAATTCTAGATGACGCTCTTCCCAGTAAGTAGCGTTTTTGATACCAAACTTTTTAGGATCAAAGACAAATCTTTTGGCAGTCGTACCGCCACCTGCTTTGAGCTGCGCTTCGTAATCTCGTAGGATAGAGATGGCAGGACGTGCGACAAAGAATACTACGATGATACCAACGATGTTTAACCAAGCCATCAAGCCAACACCAACATCGCCAAGTCCCCAAATGAAACCTGAGCTGTTTAGCGCACCATAAGCAACCATGAACATGATGATAAGTTTTACAGCAAACTGACCTGCTTTACTAGCGCCTTTACCCATAGAGCGGGTGAGGTAAGAGATGTTTACTTCGGCGATATAGTAGTACGCCAAGATAGTGGTAAAGGCAAAGAAGAATACCGCTATCGCGATAAAAGTATTACCAAAAGTACCGTAAACAGATTCCATCGCCATTTGGGTAAATGCTGGCGCGTTAATTTCAACATCCGCTGCTACGTTTTGTACCAAGAACTGGCCATCAGGCAATGTGCCTTGGATGTTGTACATACCTGTAGATAAAATCATAAAGGCAGTTGCAGAACAAACCAGTAAGGTATCAACATAGACTGAGAATGCCTGTACTAAACCCTGCTGTGCAGGATGATCAACGGCAGCCGCTGCGGCAGCATGAGGACCTGTACCTTGACCTGCTTCGTTAGAGTAAATACCACGTTTTACGCCCCAACCAATAGCAGCACCAAAACCTGCTTGTGCAGTAAAGGCATCACCAACGATGCTACCGAATACTTGTGGAATCATGCTGAAATTTGCAAATAAAATGAGCAGTGCTAAGACAATATAACCCACTGCCATGAAGGGTACTGCATACTCAGTAAAGGTTGCAATACGTTTGATACCACCAAAAATAATGAAGCCCAATACGATTAACACAACACCTAGAGCCATGATACGAGTCGTACCAGTCTCTATACCCATAAAGTTCATCGCTGAGCCTTCACCTGCAACCTGCGCAACGGCGTTGATAACCCCGTTGGCCTGTACACCAGGTAAGAAAATACCACAAGCAACGATTGAGGCGATGGCGAATAGAATACCGTACCATTTTTGACCAAGCGCACGCTCGAAGTAATAAGCAGGGCCACCACGATATTCGCCTGTTACGATATCACGCTCTTTATAAATTTGACCTAAGGTGGACTCAATATAAGCGGTTGACGCGCCCAAAAAGGCCACAACCCACATCCAAAATACGGCACCTGGACCACCGAAGCCAATGGCAGCAGCAACACCGGCGATGTTACCCATACCGACACGACCAGATAGAGAGACGGCTAGTGCCTGAAATGAAGAGATACCATCGTTATCAGGTTTCCCTTTAAATAATAGTCTGAGCATTTCTTTGAATAAGCGTACTTGTACGAAGCGTGTCATGATGGAATAGAAGAGACCAGCGCCCAAACACAGATAGATCAGTGCTGGACTCCAGATAATTCCATTTACTAAATTAACAAAACCTTCCATATGTATGTTCCTAGTACTGTCTCAAAGTGGCTTTGTATGCTTTAGAAGTAAGCTAACTGGTTAACTTACTTATTTAAGTTAAACAGTTAAATTAGCTACATCGACTTGTATGTATCAGTTAAGTCCCATACGTGCTTAGCCACCAAGAGTGAAGTGTGGTTTTCTGAACCTATCCGCTTAGCTTATCAGTGGGATTTACTGTTTATATAGTACTGATACTATTAGTAGCGGGTAGATCAGCGGGTTATATAGTCAAATGCTTATGATCGTGACAGCATTCAACTTACTATGAGCAGTATCGATTTATTACACTACTGGAATGGTTGATTAGATTTTCTACGTAAATACTTGATAGTTAAACGATAATCAAGAAGTTGCTAATACTAATCGTGTTATAAGTCCACTACCAAATGTATTCAAACCGTACGGCTACGTAACTGCAATTTGCCATATTTTTGTACCAATTACTAGAATTTTCTTTTTTCATCAGCATATATAGTTATTCAGTACGATCCAATTTTACGTAAATAACGAGTATATATGCACGAATGAGTGGTGATATGAAACGATATCCCAAGACAGCCGCAATAATAGAGCGGAAAGTGATTATGTTTTGTAACCAATAATGGCAAAACCATATTTATAGGGCCATTATGGCTAGAGCAGCTTACAGGCTATAATATGAGTTACTATAGTCAGTCCAATATAAATCTGTTTAATGCTTATAGCATGTTAGAAAACGGTTAAAAAATATCTTACTGGTTATTTGTTACTTACCATTATTAGGAGAAACGATGATGATGCGACAATCAATTATAAAACCCATTTTGCTCGCAGCAGTACTAGCAACCTCTACCGTTGGTCTTAGCGGCTGTGGCTATAACAACCTGCAAGCGCAAGACGAGCAAGTGACTGCGTCGTGGTCAGAAGTTGTTAACCAATATCAGCGTCGTTCTGATTTGGTGCCAAACTTAGTCAAAGTGGTACAGCAGTATGCTGAGCAGGAGCAAGAAGTCTTTACGCAAGTGGCTGAAGCGCGTTCACGTGCTGGTGGTATGACAGCGACGCCTGAAGTGCTCAACGACCCAGAAGCGATGGAACGTTATGTAGAGGCGCAAGAGCAGATGACAGGGGCATTGTCACGATTGATGGCAGTCTCTGAACGTTATCCTGAGTTAAAGTCAGATGGATTGTTCCAAGATTTACAAGCGCAGCTTGAAGGGACTGAAAATCGTATTGCTGTCGCTCGTAACCGTTATATCCAAGAGGTACAAAGCTATAATACAACGGTGCGTCAATTCCCAACCAACATTACCGCAAAAGTATTTGGCATGGAGACCAAGCCAAACTTTAGTGTGGAAAATGAAGAAGCGATATCAACGGCACCAACGGTAGATTTTGGTGATGACGATGCAGCAACTACTCAGTAGAGTGCAGTCAATAAGCGCATTATATATAAGTGGCATAGAGATATAAGTGGCATAGAGCGGCAAAAGCTGCTTCATTTATTTAAAGTAAGCGGCCGAACTGCTTATTGAAGGTATTGATACAGATATTTGATAAATATGAATACCGATCAACTTATCGTTTGCGTATCATGATTCGGATCTATAAAGACAAGTAACAGTGTTACGAGTGGTAGACTAAAGGTGTTCGATACCGTGTCGGATTTATATGAGATTGACTATAGTACAGATGTATTGAGGTGGTATAGATTAGATGAATAATTCAAAAGCACTCTTATCAGTATTGCTGTTCACGCTCAGCGTCAGTGGTACGTCTATGCTGCATGCTGCAACTAATGGCAATGTTGACGATGATGCTGTCGCTACTAATAGCACCTCAAGTCTGCAAGATCGTAGTGTCGAGGATTTAGTGGCACTTGCCAAAGCAGGCGATTCCAATGAAGCCATCGATGATGCAGTACTGGGTAATGAAGCCATCAATGAAGCGGTGCTCGGCAACGATGCTATCAATCAAAGCTCAGCAAATGATACAGACAGTGTTCAAACAACAGATCAGCCACCAGTGCGGTCAAGTGCAGAAAGTGTCGATGCAGATAAGCTGATATTGAATTCGCCAGTGGTTGATCAAGCCAATATTCTAAATCCGCAAGAGAAACAGCGTTTAGAGGCGCAGTTAAAAAATATCTATCAGCAAGGTTTCGCCCAAGCGGCAGTGGTTATTGTTCCTACAACAAATGGTTTGCCGATATTTGACTATGCACTGCAAGTGGCTGAAAAATGGCAGTTAGGTGATGAAGATATCGATGACGGCCTGCTAATGGTTGTCGCTGTCAATGACCGTGAGATGTATATCTTGACTGGCTATGGGCTAGAAGGCGTCTTACCAGATGCTGCAGTGAATCGTATTATTCGTGAAGATATCACACCACTATTTAAGCAGAACGACTACGGTGCTGGGATATTGGCAGGTGTAGATGCATTAAAGACCCGTCTAACTGCTGACCCCGAGGTCTTGGCTCGTGCTGATGCGCAAGCAGCCGAGCGTAGTGCGCAACAGGGCAATGACGAAGTACCGTCGCCTATTTTTTTGTTTATTATGGCGATGATATTTGGTAGCTTTATTACCAATATATTTGGTCGCGTGTTTGGCTCTATTCTAACGGCAGGTGGGTTTTTTGCTGGCTCGTTAGCACTGGGTGGCGGCTTCTTCATGACGGTGATTATGGCCATATTTATTTGGATGTTTTTGATCTCACGTGGTGGTGGCGGTAAAGGTGGCTCTGGCGGTGGTCGTCGAGGTGGTGGTATGGTATTCCTACCTGGTAGCGGAGGCGGTGGCAGCCGTGGTGGCGGAGGTTTTGGTAGCGGTGGTTTTGGCGGCGGCGGCGGTGGTTTTGGCGGCGGTGGTGCTGGCGGCTCGTGGTAGAGAGACAATGTATGTTTAAGAATACCAGAGGCAAAATGACCGTGAGTAATGATGTATTAGAGGGAATAGTATAATGACAGAAAACAACGCTTCAAAGTCCAGTCTTGCTCGCTGGTGGCGTCAGGTCGTATTTGTTCCTTTATGGCATAGCAAATGGCTGACGACAGAGGCTAAAGTGCGTCTGACAGAGCGTGTGACCCAAGCAGAGCGAGGTCACCGCGGCGAGGTGTTTTTGATTGTAGAAAATCACTTGCCCATTCAGGATGCTTATCACCTTGACTGTCATGAGCGTGCCGTTGATTTGTTTAGTGCGTACCGAGTTTGGGACACTGAAGAAAACACAGGTGTCTTGATTTATGTCAATATTTGCGAGCATCAGTTAGAGATCGTCGCGGATCGCGGCATCAGTGCTCATGTGAGTCCTACTGTCTGGCACGCGATGTGCGAAAAAGCGGTATCAGGTATTGCCAATCAAAAAATAGAAGAAAGCTTGGCTGAATTGTTAGATGAAGTAGGGCAAGTGCTGCGTCAATATTATCACCTTGAGCATGATCCAGCAGGCAATGAGCTGTCTGATACCGTGGTGTTTTTGAAGTAGCGTTTATCATGAAGTGTGATGATGATTCTCATCAGTTCTCGTTATTTGCTAGGGTTTCAGTATGAATTGAAATACAATAGCGCTTCGAGAAATAACGTGTTTTTTATAAAGAGTAGCTACTGGAACACTATGATAGAGTTAATTAAGAAATTACCAAAAGCAGAACTGCATTTACATATCGAAGGCTCATTAGAACCTGAGCTGATGTTTAGATTGGCGAAAAAAAACCAGATTGAAATCCCTTATAAAGACATAGAAGATGTCCGCAACGCTTATAACTTTAATAATCTACAGAGTTTTTTAGACATCTATTATGCGGGCGCAAATGTCCTTGTGACCAAAGATGACTTTTATGATCTGACATGGGCATATATCCTCAAATGTGTTGAAGACAACGTCATTCACACAGAGATATTTTTTGACCCTCAGACTCATACCGAAAGAGGCGTACCTTTTGCAGCCGTCATTACGGGTATCAAAGAAGCACTGGCTGATGCCAAAGAAAAATTCGGTATTACTTCTTGTATCATCATGTGTTTCTTACGACATTTATCACAAGAAGAAGCGTTTGCCACGTTGGACGAAGCGATGGTGTTTAAAGACGATATCATCGGTGTCGGTCTTGATTCTTCAGAATTAGGCAATCCACCGTCAAAGTTTAAAGAAGTGTTTGAAAAGGCAAAAGAGGCCGGCTTTAAGCTAGTGGCTCATGCTGGTGAAGAGGCTGATTTTTCTTATATTTATGAAGCACTAGATTTATTAAATATCAACAGAATCGACCATGGTGTTCAGTCCATAAAAAGCCCAGAACTCATGCAACGACTTAAAGATGAGCAAATGCCACTGACGGTTTGCCCAAACTCTAATATTGAGCTTAAGGTCTTTGGGGACTACGCAGAGCACAATATCAAAGAGCTGCTAGATTATGGTCTAAATATCAGTGTCAACTCAGATGATCCAGCGTATTTTAAAGGCTATATGAATCAGAACTTTATAAATATCTGTGAAAATCTGCCGTTAACGGAAGATGATATCATCACCTTGGTCAAAAACTCATTTAGATCGTCATTTATAGATGATGAGTTAAAAGAGCTGTATTTAGCGAAAGTGGATCTGGCATTGAACTAACCTTAATGAGTTCGTTATGAGCAGAAAAGGCGCAACGGTTTATATAAATCGTTACGCCTTTTTTGTTGTCTGTCGTTAGGGCGTGTCTTCATTTAAAAAATGACGACCAAACAAAATAAATTACTGTCAAACAAGGAAAATAGCGCAGATAATATCGGGATATTAACCAGCTATTTGACGATGTTTGGTAAGATTCAGCCATTTTTAGTCCATTGAGATGACTATTGAGTGAATCGAGTGAATTGAAGACACGCCCTAGTAATATTTACTAGCAGTAGCCATTATAAAGCAGTAATTTCTTCTATCAGCAGCGGCAGTACTATGCCAGCCTTCTCTGCTAACGTGATATCAACGAATGTATTTGGCGTGGGATTTGGATTGATTTCGATAACTTGCGCACCGTTTTGTTTGGCTGATTGCGCCAGACCAGCAGCAGGGTAGACGAGACTGGAGGTGCCAATACTGATAAAGACCTCGCAGTTAGTCGCAGCATTTTCAGCTGTGTGCCATTCATCTACAGGCAGCGCCTCACCAAACCATACAATATCTGGTCTGATATAACCACCACACTGGGCGCAAGTCATTAGTGCTTCGTCATAACCGACAGTGTTTTGGCTACTATACGAATCTCTTGCTTGCTCTTGGACAGGCGCCTCACACTGACCACACTTATGACGCCATAGATTACCGTGCAAATGGGTCACAGTACTGCCAGCCTGCTCATGCAAATCATCGACATTTTGAGTGATCAGTGTCAGCTGCTGCTCCGTTGATTGAGCATGATACTGCCACTGTGCCAAAGCATGGTGCGCAGGATTTGGGGTTTTATCTGCGACTACTTGCCGACGCCATTGATACCATGACCATACTAGTTTTGGATCACGGATGAACGCCTCTGGTGTTGCCAAGTCCTCTACGCCATAATTTTCCCATAAGCCGGTTTGCTTGTCTCGAAACGTTGGGATGCCGCTTTCTGCAGAAATACCAGCCCCTGTCAAAATGCAAATACGTTGTGCTGGTTTTAGCAACTTGGTGGCAAGTTCTACTTCCGCTATTAACGTTGGTGATAATTCTGCTAACATGAGCCAACCCTTGTCAATGATGGATGTTTTTTCTTATGATAGATGGAATTTGGTGGCTTGTCATACTGTTTACCATTATCGTGGTTTTATGGTTCGTGGCAAAATCGCGTGGTGCAAAAGCAGACGAAAAACATAGTGGCGCGAAGTCAAAAAATGTAGCACCGAATGATGCTCTACAAAAAACCTCAGCGATATTAAAGCAGTATTTTGCTAATTATCGAGTCACCCGTAAGGCGAACCATTTGCTCATTAGCAAAGAAGGCAAAAAGATTGCGATGCTTACGATTGATAAAAAGTTGGCTGTTGGTCAACGTCGTTTGGGTGATGTTCCTGTGATCAATTACCACCGTGTGCCTAGTCGCGCTCAGTTGACTGTTAACTTGCAAGATGCAGAGTGAGGCTTTCTCTATAGGTGAGAAATGCTAAGTTCGATAGGCATAGAAAAGCTGTAAACATCTTGAAGTGCTGATTTGATGAGTAAGGGTTGTTTGGAGCAGGGCAAAGGAAGAGTGAAGCAAGATTGTAAATATAATGATTGGTGCGCTCGGCGGGAATCGAACCCACGACCCTCGGCTTCGGAGGCTAGAACCACCATATTTCGTTAAATAGCATTAATGTATGATAAGTTGTTATAGCATACGTACAAAGGTTTTCATTAAAATATAGCCAACGACCTTTAGTGTCTTTTAAAGTAATAAATGCATTATCTCTTCAAGTATTTTCTGAGCCTCTAAGCTCATCTAAACAATCTACTGTGAAAGTAGTTTATTGTTTCCACTACTATCAAAAACTTGATGCTATTAAATCCATCACCTTTTAAGCAACAGACTTAGAGCCTTTTAAGTAATATTCAATCAAAAGGAAAGTTGCAAGTAATTGTTAGATTTACCTATAATTACAGCTCTAGTAGCTCTAGTAGCTCTAGAGCATCCTGACTAAATCTCTTGCATTATATTCTCAGAAAATACTTATTATCTATCATGTTCTTTTGTATTGTTAATGGTCTTTGTATATGCGGTCATTGCAATTTCTATAAACCTACGCTAATTCTATGCAAATACCTATTGATAATAATTACTTATATGAATATAAGGATTGTAAATAAAATAGAGAAAAAACAGTTACATAGTATATAAACTATTCACTGCGAAAATAATAAAAAATACTTGCAATAAGTAACTGTTATATACATAATCCTTTCACTATAAAAATGGTGGACTTATGTATACAAGTATTTCGAGAACTAATGTAGCTGGCCATACTTTAGGCTTTTTAACGATCAGTATTGTCAGCATTTGTATGGGTGTCAATGCCAATGCGCTTACGCCTGAGCAGTACCAAGAGCAGCGTAGTGAAGCCTTAAAACAGCAACAATTGGTTAAGCCCAATGTCAATATAAATACTGATACGTATCAACAAGCGCCTTCCACTTCTATAGTGCCCGCCAGTTCTCAGAACGCTGATGCCGCTTCAATCCCTTGTTTTGATATTGACCATATCTACCTAACAGGTGAGCTGAGCGAAAAGTTCACTTTCGCACTCATGCCTTATACCAAAGGTAAATCATCTTTACTGGGCAGCTGTCTATCAGTCAATGATATCAACCAGCTGGTCACCAATGTACAGAATCGAATTATCGAAAAAGGTTACGTCACCACTCGGGTATTGGTACAAAACCAAAATCTAAAATCTGGTCACTTGACGCTCACCCTTATTCCCGGTCGTATTGACCAAATCACCGCTGTCGATGTTCAAGTCAGTCGTCCTGTTTATATTGATAACAGTGGCAATCCTGCCAACTTTGCCCCTGCCATGCCCATGCATTCTGGTGATTTACTCAATGTCCGTGATATCGAGCAGTCACTAGAGAACTTTAAGCGCGTACCAACCGCTGACGCGGACTTCTCCATTGCACCTAGCAGCCGAATGACCGAGCCTGGTTACAGTGATATTCAAGTTAAATGGCAGCAAGACAAGCGCTGGCGTCTGTCTGCCTCTGTTGATGATTCAGGACAGGAAAGTACGGGTGTTTATCAAGGTAATGTCACGCTATCACTAGACAATCCCACTTGGCAAAACGATTTGTTATACCTATCTTATAACCACAATTTAGATGGCGGCGGTGATGGCGAAGATAATGGTAGCCAAGGCTATAATATCGGCTACGTGCTGCCCATCAATAATACCCAACTAACACTGACCCACAGTGGCTATAACTATGATCAAACCATCGCGGGTGCCAATCAAGACTACGTCTATAGCGGCGACTCTTATAACACTGAAGCGCTCGTCAGCCATTTGGTCCACCGTGACAGCCACAGCAAAACGTATTTAAAGGCAGGTGGTTACACCAAGCAACAAAGTAACTTTATTGATGATACGGAAGTGGAAGTACAGCGTCGCCGTACGGCAGGCTATAAAGCAGGCATTGGCTACGAGACCATCATTGGTAAAACCCAATGGGTAGGTGATGTCATGTATCAGCGCGGTACAGGTGCCTTTGATGCGATCGATCCCCCTGAAGCCCTGTTTAATGAAGGCAGTGCGCGTGCGGGTATCGTAAAGGTAGGGGTTGATGTGAATCATCCTATGCAAATTGCCAATCAAGCGTTGAATTACCATGGCTCTTTTACCGGGCAGTATGCAACTGAGGCATTGGTGCCGAATGAACGTTTGAGTATTGGTGGACGTTATAGTGTACGCGGGTTCGACGGTGAGCGCAGTTTAAGCGGCGATCATGGTGCGATTCTAAAGCAAGAGCTGAGTGCCTATCTTGGTGATAAGCCTCACGCCGTTTATGCTGGTGTCGATGCAGGCTATGTGAAGCTTGATAATGATGCTCAAGATGATCTGCTGTTAGGCAATCATTTGGTTGGCGGGGTTGTAGGCGTCAAAGGCTACGTCACGCCAATTAGAACCAGCTATGACTTGTTTGCTGGCTATCCGCTAGCCCAGCCAGACGGTTTCAGTGACAAAGAGTGGGTCACTGGCTTTAGTTTAGGGTGGCAGTACTAACCCTTACTCACTAACTAGTACTATCATTTATGCCATATCCAAGATTGGCCGTTAACCTGCTTTAATAATCTATTCAATAAACACCCCCTCAAAGGACATCACAATGAACGCTCAATGCTACCGAGTTATTTTTAACAAAGCCCGTGGAATGCTCATGGTGGTGTCAGAGGCGGCACGCTCTCAAGGTAAAACCAGTAACCCTAGCGAGGGTGGTAGTTCAATCAGTCAAACTGCTGGTGGCTCACAGACAACGACTCACACTAATGGTTATTATCAAGGTGGTCAGCTGAATAGTTTGCGCTCACATCTACTGTTAGCGCTTGGTATGGCAACCATCATCAGCAATAGTTTTAGCACAAATGCTCATGCCGATAGCACCAAAATAGTCGCTGATCGTAATGCTGCCGCTGCCCAGCAAGCGGTCGTCTTGCAGGCATCAAATGGTACGGCACAGGTGAATATTCAGACACCAAGTGCTGCTGGCGTCTCACGCAATGTTTTTAGTCAATTTGATGTCGGTTCTGATGGTGCCATTCTTAACAATAGCCGTACCAATGCTCAGACCCAGATTGCTGGTTGGGTAGAAGGCAATCCTTATCTAGCACGCGGCGAAGCGCGTGTTATCTTAAATGAAGTCAATTCAAGCGATCCGAGCCGTCTGGGTGGCTATACTGAGATTGCTGGTGGCAAGGCTGAATTGATTATCGCCAACCCTGCGGGCATCAGTTGTGCTGGCTGCGGTTTTATCAACGCCTCTCGTACCACGCTAACGACCGGTCAAGCACTCATGGATCAAGGCCACTTGACAGGCTTTGATGTAACAGGTGGTAAGGTTCGTATCGATGGTGATGGCTTAGATACTAGCAGTAGTGATTACACTCAAATCATTGCTAAAACGACTGACATTAACGCCAGCGCCTATGCCAAAAACCTAGATGTAATTACTGGTGACAATCAAGTCAGCTACGAAGCGGATGCGGCAGATACGATTGTCACACCCAAAAATGCGACCAATAGCAGCAACCAAGCGACGGGTGTGGCACTGGATGTTTTAGCATTGGGTGCGATGTATGCAGGGAAGATCCGTCTGATTGGTACAGAAAAGGGCATGGGCGTTACCAACGCTGGTAGTATTATCGCAAGCGCTGGGAGCCTTCAATTAGACAGTAATGGTAATTTGATCAACTCAGGTAGCCTCGTTGCCAATCAAGACAAAGTAGATATCAGCACTAAAGATTCTAGCATTGATAACTCAGGGACTATCGCAAGCAGTCGCGGTAGCATCGATCTCAACAGTAGTAATCTAACAAACAGCGGCGTTATGAGCAGTTATGATGCGTTAACCTCGCAGCAAACTGGCAATATAGATAACTCAGGTGAGATAGCCGCTGGTAGCTTTGACATTCAGTCTGCAGCACTCAAAAATAGCGGTAAACTGCTACAAACGGGTACTGGTAATTTGTCTATCACAGCCCAGAAATTTATCAATCAGCAAGATGCTGTCATAGGCCAAGCGCTATATACGAATAACACCAACTCATCTGCTGACCCAACCACCACGCCGCCAAGCACTGCTATTAATGGCAGCAGTATTGAATCAAGTGCAGATGGTAGTTCGCAATCAATGATAACGCCTGATCCATTGCCTATCATCACTCAAAACGGCCGTATTAATACGGGCAATCTGACCAACACAGGCAGCATTTATACAAATGGTGATATCAATGTGTCAGCTGACAGCGTCGCCAACCAAGATAAATCCAGCTTAGCGGCCAGCACTCTTGATATCACTGATAATGGTAATGTCTCTAATACCGACAGTCGCCTGCAACTTGAGTCGATAGATTGGCAATTAACGGACTTTGATAATACTGAAGGTCAGATTATCACTAATGCTGGCATTAACATCAGCACAAATAGCGATATTGATAATACCAAAGGGACGCTTGCCAGTAATGGTGATATCACACTGAACGCTAATGGTGACATCAATAACAATTCAGGTGTTATTCAAAGTAGTGCCAAGTTAAATACCGACAGTCATCATATTAACAACAGCAGTGGTAAGTTGATATCGCAAGAAGGTTTGACGATCAACAGTCGCGGCGACTTAACGAATACTCAAGGTGCGATCAATAGTGCCAAAGATGCCGTCATTACCAGCAAATCTTTGGATAATGACAGCGGCCAAATTACCGCGCAAGGCAGTCTGACGACAAGCTCGGATAGCGTCAATAACAGTGGTCAGCTCTATGGTAAAACTGATACACAACTAACCGCGACAGATACCATCAACAACAGTGGCACGATTGCCAGTGGCGGTAATGTTGATATGACGACTGGCAGTCTGACACAAACAGACAGTGGTAGCTTGGTCGCAGGGATGAGTGCTGATGGGACATTGCTAGATAATAGCGCAAATCTTAATGTCCTAGCGAGCGGCGATATCTCCAGTCAAGGCAATCATATTGCGACTGGCGATGTGAGCTTAAACGGTGATAAGGTGAATCTGACAGACAGCAATACCCAAGGTAGCAGTATTGACACAACTGCCCGTACTGGTATCAATACCACAAACGCTTCGATAGCAGCGACAGACACGCTTACTTTAAGCAGTACGAATGGCACTTTAGATAATACAGCAGGCGTCCTCAGTGGTGGTGTGCTAAAGATTGATGCCCAGCGCTTAAACAACACCGATGGTAAGCTGACACAGACAGGTGAACAAGACCTGACACTTGCACTGGCAGAAGGCATCGACAACACACGTGGTGAGATTGCGAGTAATTCAGACAACCTAACACTGAACACCACGACGCTCGATAATAGTAGTGGAAAAATTATTCACGCTGGTCAAAGCACTACCAATGATACTCGTTTGAATATCAATGCAGACAGTGTAAATAACACGGAAGGTGAAGTCTTAAGTTTAGGTGAGCAAACGTGGCAAATCGCCAAAGATATCGATAACACATCAGGGATGGTACAAGCCAATCGCTTTGCTATCAGCGCACAAAATCTAGATAACACCGATGGGCGTATTGTCGCGGTTAATACCACCCAAACCGCCGAAAAAAATACAGCATCTAGTACTAATCAGTTACAGATTCAAAAGAGCCTCACCAATGCAGGCACAGGCATTGTTGCGAGCGATACCGGTAGCCTCGCAGTCACTGCTGCTGAGATAGACAACAACGGACAAATTTCAAGCGTCAATGACTTGAATCTTAACTCTCGCACTTTGACCAACAGCGGCAGCCTATACAGCCAAGCTGATGTGGACATCGTCAACCAAGGCGCGATGAATAACACAGGCAGTATTGCCGCCCAAAGCAATAGCACCGTGAATACAGGCAGCCTAGTACAAAGTGCTGATGGACAGCTGATAGCAGGATTAACGCCAACAGGAGTGCTTAGCAATACGACGTCAAATTTAACGGTTAACAGCATAGAAAAACAAAGCAATGCGGGGACTAATATTGCCATGGGTAATATTAAGATCGAGGGTAGTGAGCTTGATTTGACGGATAGTCGTAATCAAAGTAACAACCTATCGCTGACAGCGCGCGCGGGTGATATTCGCTTAGATAAAGCCAATACCAACGTGACAGAGTTGGCAAGCTTAAATACCAATGGCGAGCTGAGCAATGATGGCGGCGTATTACAGGCAGGTCAGTTTGATTGGCAAGTTAATGAGCTATCAAATGTGGCAGGTACGATCAATCAAACAGGTAAACAGGCTTTTAACTTAGTAACAAATGGTACTATCAATAACCAAAAAGGCGTTATCGGTGGCAATGCTATTTCACTAAATATCGATAGCAAAAGTACGCTTAATAACACGGAAGGTACGATTGTTCATGGTGGAGACGGTTCGGCAGATGTGACAGCCAATCAGCTTGATAATATGAAGGGTGCTATTGTCAGCACCCAAGCGTTGACCACTAAGGTATCTGGTGGTTTAGATAATTCTGAGGGTGTGATACAAGGCGATACTCTCAATTTGAATGCTAAAACACTGACAAACAACAATGGTCAATTAGTTAGCCAAAACGGTGACCTAAATTTGAGTAGCGAATCAGTCAGTAATCAAGGAGACAAGGCCTATATTCAAAGTGGCAATAACCTGACGATTAATAGTGACCAGTTAACGAACAGCAACAGTGCCACGATCGTGGCAAAAGGGTTTGCAGAGATCAATACCATCAATGCACTAGACAATAAGAGCAATGCGATTATTGCTAGTGATAAAAATATGCTGCTGCAAGCTGGGACGCTTACTAACTCAGCTCAAATCGCCGCATTGGCCCAAGATTTAACTATTAATGCAACTAGCGTAGACAATCAGATAGGAGGCCGGATTAGTGCTGCTGATGATACGGCAATTGTTTCTAGTCAAGATATCAAAAACCAAGGGGTTATCGCGGCCAGTAACCAGTTAGATATTCAAGCTGGCAGTACGATAAACAATAAAGAAGGTGTGCTATCGGGTGGTGCTATCACGCTGAGTAGCAATGCTGATATCAATAATGAGGGCGGTTTAATTGCACAAACGAATGCTGACCAAGCCCTCAATATCAATGCTAAGGGCAATCTGAACAATAAAAACACCAGTACCGTGAGTAACCTACAAACAGGTATTTTAGCCAATGGTACGGCAGATATTGATGTTAATAACATTAATAACCAATCGGGCATTATTTCAGCCAAACAGCTCACGATTGATGCCGCATCAGATGAGACTGTCAACAACGCAAAAGGGTTGTTGCAGGCAGCGGAAGCGTTAACGCTAACAGCGAGTAATAGCGATGCCTTAGACAACCAAGGTGGTCAAATAGTAGCAGACACTATCAACTTGACGGTAGGTAATGCTAGCCGAGGCCGTATTGATAATAACGTTACAGGTAGCTTGATTCAGGCCGGTACTAATATTGATGTGACTACAGGTGTACTAAACAATCAAAACACCAAACAGAGCAGTGAGGATAAGTCGCAAGGTGTTATCGCCAATGACGCAATAAGTATTAATGCGAGCACGATAAATAACCAAAGCGGTCAGCTATTGGCTAATAATAAATTGATGCTCACCGCGGGCAATCAGATCAATAATCAAGCGGGCAGTATTCAAAGTAATGATATCTCGATTGTCGATACCGACGCTACGAATCGTCAGCTTGCAGTCAATAATGATAGTGGTCGTATCGCCGCCAGTAACGATATTACGATCCGCTCAAAAGACTTTACGAATACCAATGGTGAGGTACTTGCCAATGGACGTGCGGATATCAATATCGTCAATGATATCAGTTATGATAATACCAATACCATAAATGCCAATGAAGTCGTACTCACCACTCAAGGCAGTTTTACTAATAGTAGTCAGCTATCGGGACAAAATGCGTTAACTATCAATGCCCAAAGTATTAGCAATCAAAAAGATGCTGAGCTGATTAGCAATGGTACAACTGAGCTAAATGCCGCTACTAACATTGACAATCGTGGTTTGATCAACGGTGAGAATACGTATCTGGATACTGGTAATACAGTCAATAACTATAGTAATGGCCGTATCTACGGTGATCACGTTGCTATAGAGGCAACCACGCTTAATAACACGCCAGATGTATTTACTAAAACTCAGGTAGATGAATGCGTGGCTGGGCCGGGGTGTTTGGTAGACGTTACAACAGAGTTCAATAATGTGCAGGGATGGAGCGATGCATTCATTGAGTTTTATAAGACTCAGTTTCCAGATGCTTATAATCAGCTATTAGTGGATAAAAAGACTTATTATACAGTTACCTCAGATCCTGCCCCAGTAATCGCCGCTCGTCAGCGCCTAGATATCGGTGTAGAGACGCTGAATAACAATCCTAATGAGGCACGTGCTGGTTTCTTTAATGAAGATTTTAACGGTCAAGCCAAGATCATCAGTAATGGTGAGCTGCATATTGGCGGTAGTCTGGATGCCAATCATCAAGCGGTAGGTAATGCTACTACAGTGACCAATAAAGGCGCTTCTATTGAGTCAGTCGGTGATATGAGTATTGATACTAATACGCTTAATAATGTAAATGCAGACTGGTTGGTAAACACTGTAGAAGTTGAACGCAATGATGGTGTGGTTCTATATGCAAAAAACTCTTCTGGTACAAAGTATAGAAGAGATGAGGTGTATTGGGATAGCAAAGGTGAAGATTTATACGTACGAGGTACCAACGAAAAGATAGGAGAAGACTATAACGAGTTTAGATTCAATGAAGTAACCTATACTGATGAGGTGGCAACATCAGATCCATCACGAATCGTATCTGGAAAAGATCTCACTATTAAAGGAGATAATCTACTAAGTGAAAAAAGTCAAATTAACGCTGGTAGCGGCTTTGAGTTGTTAGGCGATAAACTTGAAAATGATATCGAAGACAATGTGGGCTATACCAAGAATCATGTTGAGAATGGAAGGTTATATTGGCGATGGATTAAATCATGTGGAACTTTTGGAAATAAGCATTGTAAACGTGATAAGTATGTAGCACCTTATATATCAGAGCCTGAAACAGTAAAAACTTATCAGCTTTCAATCTTAGACCAAAATATAGACAAAATAGTCATTGCCTATAAAGATGATAGCGTATCAGATGTTCAAGATTTAGACGGTATCAAATCAGCCATTCAAACGCTGACGAGTGATGTGCCAACAGTGGCTGGTACAAACAGTGATGCATCAGTTGATGAGTCAAGTTTGGCCGATGCGACGAGCTTACTTTCAAATTTCGTAACCGCAGAAGACAGCAGTTTAACAGATGCTCAAAAGCAGCAGCTACAGGCGCTGATCGATGCGCAAAATAGTGGTAGTACTATTGATAATGCCGCAGCGCAAGACTTAATTGCTAGTATCAATGAAACTATAGCACAGAGCGCATCTGAAGAGATACGCAGCAGTGCTAGTGCACCGACTCTGCCAAACAGTAGCCTATATGGCACCAATCCTGATAGCAATGCTGATTACCTAGTTGAGACCGATCCCGCATTTGCCAACTATAAAGACTGGCTGTCATCGGACTACATGTTAGATCGACTACAGCTAGATCCTAATATTACCCAAAAGCGTCTAGGTGATGGCTATTATGAGCAGCAGTATATTCGTGATCAAATCATGACATTAACGGGTCGCTACTATCTGGGTGACTATCGCAGCTTAGATGAGCAGTACAAAGGTCTGATGGATGCGGGTATCACTACTGCTCAAACTTTAAACTTGCGCCCTGGTATTGCGCTCACTGATGATCAAGTTGCTCAGCTCACGACTGATATGGTATGGCTTGTACAGCAACAGATCACACTCGCTGATGGTAGCAGTCAACAAGTACTGGTGCCCAAAGTCTATACCCGCCAAGCGGTTGGTCAAATTGATGGTACAGGCAGTCTAATCGCTGCTGATAGCATTGATATGCAGTTATCGGGTGACCTAACTAACCAAGGTAGTATCGTCGGTCATCAGAGCGTTAATATTAATGCTACTAACCTGACCAATGCCAATGGCGGTTTGATCAAAGGCGACTATGTCCAGATTGGCACGGCCAACGATCTAAACAATCTAAGCGGCACTCTGCAAGCGAATAAAGCTATGCAGCTTGACGTTGGTGGTGACTTAAATAACGAGAGCCTGACCTATACCACCAGCTCTGCCAAAGATATGAGTAGTAGTACCCGTACAGATATCAGACAAATTGCCAGCATTTATGTTGGCGATGGCCTCAAAGGACAAGTAGATGAAAAAGGTAATGCGTTAACGACCTTCATCGCTAATGTGGGTGGTGACACAACCTTTGCCGCAGGCCTTTTGGACAATCAAGGAGGCAGCAGCGCTATAGATACCCAAGGCAATGTCCAACTTAATGCCGTGAATACCAGCTACCAAACCAACAGCATTGGTGACGCCAATAACTACTTTAAGCAAGGCGAATCTGTCGATGTTGGCAGTCAACTGAGCAGCAATAGCGATCTCATTATTAAATCAGGCAAAAATATCACAGGGGTCGCCAGCCAAATAAACAGTGATAATGGCACGGTTGATATCTCCGCTGACGGTAATGTCGACTTTACAGAGGGTAGAAACAAACAGAACCTCAGCACGGCCGTTAAAACCACGGACAAAGGTACGTTCAGTAAGAAAACCACTCAAAAACGCTATGACATGCAAAGCGATACTGCCATCAGTAGCAATATCGAGGGTAATACTGTTGTCATGCAAGCAGGAAAAGACATCAGCTTGACAGGTACCAATGCTGTTAGTGATACAGGCACTGGTCTGACCGCTGGTGGTGATGTCAATATCTTAGCCGCTGAAAACACCTCAAGCGAAAGCTCATTTAGTCAAACCAAAAAATCAGGGCTGTTCGGCACAAGCGGCGGCATGGGCTTCACTATC
>NZ_JBQSXG010000044.1:0-25158 GCF_052378005.1 Psychrobacter sp. AOP31-B2-9 | reverse complement strand
GTCGAAACTAAAAGTAATTTATATAGATTAATGCGAAGTTTCATCAATAACACCTACAAATTTTAGTGTATAAAGAAATTAATACTAACGCATTATTTATAGTTTTTATTGCATGTTAATAAAATTTTGTCTACTGTAATCAAAATTATTTGCTAAAGTTCTAACCATGCCTTCAATATCTGCTGCTAATAAGCTGATTGCTGTTCTATCTTCGACCAAATTGCTTTCAACAATTTTTATCAGGTTTAGCTGTTTGAGCCTGGTGTTGCTGTCAATAAGCTTGGTCGCCTATGCCGAAACACAAGAATGCTATAGCACTGAATTTGGGCTAAATTATGCCTCTGATATCAGTCAATATATCAATGTATCAGACACGCCCTAGATAACTTTAATAATATTTGGTAGTGTGTCAAAAAGGATGCTGACTAAAATTAAAGATAGAATTTATTGAAAGCAATGGAGTGTTAAGTATGAAAATATATAGTCATGAAAACCTAAGTCTGCACAGACCGCTACCTTATTTTTCTTACGGAAAGATGCATGATCCGTTAGAAATACCAGAGCGTATGGTTGAGTTTTTAAAAGCACCAGCAGCGTTAGATTTAGAGGTGACAACCGCTACTGACATCGGAATTGGGCCAGTACTGGCTGTTCATGATTTTGGTTATGTTGAGTTTCTCAAAAATGGTTATGATGAATGGATGGCAGTTGAGGAAGACTTGGGCGCGCAGGTGCAAACAGGTATTTTTGTACCCTATGACAACCCTGGTATCGGCATCATGGCAAAAGCGTCAAAGTATCAGGCAGACGACTGCGCACCCATCAGTGAGCACTCTTGGACATCTATTTATTGGTCGGCACAGACTGCACTCAATGCGGCTGAAGCACTTTTAAATGATGAGGCGTCAGACATCGAGCGTGCCAAAAGCCATATACAGCTTTGCTTTTCACGGCCACCTGGTCATCATGCGCGCAAAAGTGCAGCGGGTGGGTTTTGCTATCTAAATAATGCCGCTATCATCGCTGAACATCTACGCCAGAAATATGCAAAAATCGCCATTATCGATACGGATATGCACCACGGACAGGGTATCCAAGAGATATTTTATGACCGTAAAGATGTGCTATATACCTCGGTACACGCTGATCCTGTTAACTTCTATCCAGCAGTGACAGGACATACGTTTGAAAAAGGTGCAGGCGTAGGCGAGGGTTACAATATCAATTTTCCGATGCCACATGGCACCGACGAAGTTGGTTTTTTTGGGTATGTTGATAAGTCTATCGAGGCGATGACGCTGTTTGACCCTGATGTTATTATTCACGTATTGGGCTTTGATGTTTATGAAAACGATCCAGAGGCGAGGTGCGCTGTCAGTACGGAAGGCTTTAAGGTATTGGCACAAAAGATGAAAGCGCTAAATAAACCATTGATTGTCTTAGTCGAGGGCGGTTATTACATTCAAAAACTCAATGATAATCTGCAAGCGTTTTTATCGGGGCTTATTGCAGAGTAGTGTTAACATAGCTAAAAACTCAGTAGGTTTAGAATACAAGAGGGTTGGTTGCAGGCGCTTTCTCACCCAACCCTAAATATTTCAAATATGGCTGGGCAGGTTATCGGTTTAACGCTTTCTGATGCGCTAGCGTATGTAATATCATTAGGTCGCTACAAACCCCAAACGTTGCTCAATTTGCTCAGCCAATTCGATCAAAACGGCACTCACTTCCACGCGCTTGCTTTCATACTCTCCTTGCAAAAAACTCACCGCCATACCAGCGATGGCAATCCCCGATGCATTACGAATATAAGTTCCTAAGCAATACATCCCATCACGCAATTGTCCATCATCCAATGAGACGCGACTACGATGAATCTTGCTCATTTCAGTGGCCAATGACTCAAAATCAGACACACAGTTTTGGTTCAATGGCTCAGGGAATGTGTCTTCATATAACGATTTTATGGCACTCATCGACATGGTCGATAGCATGGCTTTGCCTGTGGCTGAAAAAACGGCTGGCACGCGCACACCTGCACGAAAAGTAAAGCCAAGTGGAGCAGGGGACTCATGACAGGCCAAAAACACCACTTCGCCCAAGTCCAGCTTTGACAAGGTCACCGTATGCTGGAGCAGTACAGGGTATTGTACGATAAGGTCTTTGAATAACTGTATGACCCCTTGCTGTTGTTCGTACTTGCCGGCCCAATACATGAGATACGAGCCTAAATGAAAGCGGCTATCAACGTCTTTATAAATGATATGTTTGGTCAATAGGCTTTGTAAAATATTGTGGGTTGAGCTACGAGGCAGTTTAAGTTGCTTGGCAATATGAGCCGCTGTCAATGGCTGAGGGCTATCTGTAATTAAATCTAAAATTTGAAACGTTTTGTCCAACGCTGGAACGGCAGTTGTGCTCATAGTGCGCCTATAAAAGTTAAGTAAAATAAAGAGATATCAGCAAATGATTAAAATATTATTATTAAGGGTTGCAAAATATATTATATCGTTCTTATAATGATGTCTCATATATAGAATTGTTGTTCAGTATATTGAACATAGCGTTATTTATCAACTATTATTCGTAAGCATAAGAATCATGGCTATGTTTATCATAATAAATAAGCATGACTCTTACGAACAAGGAGTGTTACCGTGCCAAAAAACATACTAAATCTATCTAATCCAAGTTTGCTCAAACAACAGTGCTTAATTAAAGACGGTTGGTATGCCGCTAATGACAAAGCGACACTTGATGTAAACAATCCTTTTAATGATGAGCTCGTTGGTACAGTGCCAAGCCTTACTACTGAGGATGTAAATGAGGCTGTCGCTTACTCTCATGACGCGCAAATTGCTTGGGCGGCCAAGACTGCCAAAGAGCGTGCAGAGCTGCTACAAAAATGGGCAGACCTCATTGATGCCAACAAAGAAGACCTCGCTATCATCATGACGGCTGAGCAAGGTAAACCTTTAACTGAGTCACGCGGCGAAATTGGTTATGCCAACAGTTTTATTCGCTGGTTTGCAGAAGAAGGCAAGCGTGTCTATGGTGACGTCATTCCGGCTAACCAAACACAACTGCGCCATGTCATTCTCAAGCAACCAGTTGGTGTGTGTGCTGCGATTACGCCTTGGAATTTTCCATCAGCGATGATTACTCGTAAAGCCGCTCCTGCATTGGCAGCAGGCTGTACGATCATTATCAAGCCTGCCACTGAAACGCCATTTTCTGCATTGGCACTAGGTGTATTAGCAGAAGAGGCAGGTATTCCAGCGGGTGTTATCCAAGTAGTGACTGGAAAATCTTCAGTAATTGGTGAAATCTTAACGGGTGACGCTCGTATTCATAAACTGTCGTTTACTGGCTCTACAGAAGTGGGTCGTACGTTGATGGCTCAGTGTGCACCGACTATTAAGAAGCTGTCGTTAGAGCTAGGTGGTAATGCGCCATTTATCGTTTTTGATGATGCCGATCTCGAAAAAGCAGCGACAGGTCTTATTGCTTCTAAATACCGCAATGCTGGTCAGACTTGTGTTTGTGCCAACCGTGTCTATGTACAGGAAAGTATTAAAGATAAATTCTTAGACGTATTCGTCAAAAAAGTCGCGGCGCTAAACGTCGGTAACGGTTTAGAAGAAGGCGTCGATATTGGACCTCTTATCAATAAAAAAGCGTTAGATAAAGTGCAAGCGCTACTCAAAGATGCGTTAGATAAAGGGGCAACGCTTATCGCTGGTGGTAGCACGAATGGTGCTTCAGAGCTGGCATATAACCCGACCGTTATTGCCGATATCAGTAATGATATGGATATTGCTTCTGAGGAAATTTTTGGCCCTATCGCCACCATTTTTACCTTTAAAGATGAGGCAGAAGTCATTCGTAAAGCCAATGACACCATCTATGGCTTAGCGGCTTATTTCTACAGTAGTGATTATGCTCGCTCATGGCGTGTAACCGAGGGCTTGGAGTATGGCATCATCGGCCATAACACGGGTCTGATATCTACAGAAGTAGCACCGTTTGGTGGTGTGAAGCAATCGGGCTTCGGTCGCGAAGGCTCAAAATACGGCATAGAAGATTATGTAGTAACCAAGTATTGGTGTTCTGACGTTAGCTAATGTAGCTATTTTACTATAGTCATTCCACCATAATAGTCACTCCATCATAAAAGTATTACAGCGTCTCGTTTGAAGTATTGGATATACATTGACACTTGGTTGTCTTGTACTACTTTTTAAATGGAATCGACTATATAGCGATAGCTAAAATACAATACCCGTTTTAATAGTAGCCATTGTGATGGTGCTAGTACCGATTGCAATGATATTGATAGTAATGAATTTCATACAACCAACACCACATGAAAAAAGGACATTCTGATGACCACGAACACTCAAACCACGAACGAAGCATTACTTGCCCGCCGCAAAGCCGTCCTGCCGACTGGCCTTGGCATCGCGTTTCCTATCTTTGCAGAAAAAGCAAAAAACTCAGAGGTTTGGGACGTTGAAGGCAATCGTTATATTGATTTTATCGGTGGTATCTCGGTACTAAATACTGGTCATAGCCATCCAAAAATCACTCAACGTGTGCATGAGCAAGTTGACAAATTCACCCACACTGCTGCACAAATTGTTAGCTATGAAAGCTACGTCGACCTTGCAGAAAAGCTATGTGAAAAAGCACCTATTAGCGGTCCAACCAAAGCATTGTTTTTGACCACTGGTGCTGAAGCGGTCGAGAACACGATCAAAATCGCTCGTGCCAAAACGGGTCGTCCTGGTGTGATTTCTTTTGTTGGTGGCTGGCACGGTCGCACGCTCATGTGCATGAGCTTGACAGGTAAAGTATTACCGTACAAAAAGAACTTTGGTCCAATGCCTGGTCCAGTATTCCACGCATTGTTCCCTGCCGAAGAGTTGAACATCACGGAAGCACAAGCGCTACATAGCATCGACATGATTTTTCAGGCTGATATTGACCCAAGTGAAGTAGCAGCGATTATTGTTGAGCCAATACAGGGTGAGGGTGGTTTCCATCAAGTCACGCCATCATTTGCCAAAGCATTACGTGAGATTTGTGATGAGCACGGTATTGTATTGATTTTTGATGAAGTCCAATGTAGTTTTGCCAGAACGGGTACTTTGTTTGCAGGTGAGCAGTTAGGTGTTGAGCCAGACTTAATGACCACGGCTAAGAGCTTGGCTGGCGGTTACCCTGTATCAGCAGTTATTGGCCGTGCCGATATTATGGATGCACCGCAAGTAGGTGGTTTGGGTGGTACGTACTCTGGTAGCCCGATTGCGTTGGCGGCAGCATTGGCTGTGATAGAAGTTATCGAAGAAGAGAACTTGCTTGAGCGTAGTATTGTGATTGGCGATACCATTGCTAAATTTTTAAAAGGCTTAAATCTAAGCAGCATTGGTAATGTTCGTTATAAAGGTGCCATGCTAGCATTTGATTTGGTTGATAGTGAAGGCAAGCCAGATGCTGCTGCTACTGCCAATCTTAAACAAAAAGCTTTTGAGCAAGGTCTCTTGCTGGCGTCTTGTGGTATGTATGGCAATGCTATCCGTGTGATGGTGCCATTGACAGTTGAAGATGAAGTGCTACAAGAAGGCCTTGATATCATTGGCGGCATATTAACTGCTTAATTTGGGCAGGAATGTCTTAATAAAGGTATTGATTTAAAAGCAATGGCAAGGCTGCCCTTAGAGTATCCACTCTGAGTTCTTAATTAATAACAGCGCCTTGCACGACAAGACGCTGTTATTTTTTTGCTTATCGTTTTTTATCTACTATTTTCATGGTTATCTATATCCTTCTTAAGGAGTAATGCTAACACAGCAATTCTATAAAGTGATTTAACCCCATTTTTAGGTTTGTCCTATGGGTGGGTAAGTACGGAAAACTAGGACAACGAGCAATGCTCGAACACACTAAAGCCAGATTAGTCTTAAATGATGAATCTGGGTGACACATAGAGAAGGAATAGGTTATGTCTGGACTAAAAAAATCGTTGGGAATGTTTGATATCATTGCCTTAGCATTTGGCGCCATGGTCGGTTGGGGCTGGGTTGTATTGGCAGGTGGCTGGATTTTATCAGCTGGGACATGGGGGGCAATGTTAGCGTTTTTACTAGGCGGTTTGGCAGTGATACTGATTGGTATTACTTATGCTGAACTGGCTTCATCAATGCCTATCACTGGTGGTGAGCATACGTATACTCATCGTGCACTGGGTATTACGGTTTCTTTTATTTGCTCATGGAGTATTTTATTCGGCTATTTCTCAGTCGTGGCATTCGAGGCAGTGGCTTTACCAACGGTGGTAGAGTACTTTATTCCCAATTATAATCAGGGGTATCTCTGGACGATTGCAGGTTGGGATGTTTATGCCACTTGGGTCGGTGTCGGAATGCTCGGCTCAATTATTGTGACTTGGCTTAATGTCCGTGGTATGGAAGTGAGTGCATGGTTCCAAAAAACAGCAGTTTTAGGGATTTTGTTTGTTGGCATATTACTATTCATTGGCGCGGCATTATATAACCCTGCGACAGCGACTGTAGTACAAGCTCCAGCGTTTATCGGTGGTGCTGCGGGTGTGATGGCCGTTATCGTTATGGTACCTTTTATGTTTGTCGGTTTTGATGTGATTCCACAAGCCGCTGAAGAGATTGATTTAACACGTCCTAATATTGGCAAGTTTTTGATTGTTTCAATTACCATTGCTGTGCTTTGGTATATCGCAGTCGCGTGGAGTGTTGGAACCACATTGCCACTGATACAAGCAGAGAGCTCTACCTTGTCAACTGCTGATGCAATGACCAATGCGTGGCATGGTAAGTGGGCTGGTATTCTTTTAGTTATTGGCGGTGTCTTGGGTATTTTGTCAAGCTGGAATGCGTTCTTGATTGGTGGTAGTCGTCTAATATTTGCTATGTCAAAAGCACATATGCTGCCTGCGTTCTTGGGTAAATTACATCCTAAATACAATACGCCTGTTAATGCGATTTTATTGATTGGTGGTTTGGCCACACTGGCGCCATTATTTGGTCGCAAAATGTTGGTTTGGATTGTTGATGCAGGTGGTTTTGGTATCGTCATTGCTTATACGTGTGTCGCTATCTCATTCCTAGTACTACGCTACCGTGAGCCTAACATGGTACGTCCGTTCAAAATACCTGCCGGTAAATTAGTGGGTATGGTTACGATTGCACTCAGTTTTGGTCTTTTGGTGCTATACATGCCAGGTATGCCATCTGCACTAACGCCTATTGAATGGTGGATTTTCTTAGGTTGGACGGTATTAGGTGTGGCGCTATATGGCTATGCAACTGTTAAATACCCCGGAAAAAGTGAGGCTATCATGGCAGAAGAATTGCGCGAATTAAAAATCGTGAATCAGCTATGGTTAAAAGACAACCCACCAAAAAACTAAGCTTATTTGGTGGTGTGTCAGAAAGTATGCTGAAGAAATAAAGGAGGGTGACAGCCAAAGCAAGATGATATATTTGAGGTTATGAAGACACAAATAGATATCAGCTGCCCCGACTGTCACAGTCCCAGTTTAAAGAAAAATGGCAAAAAAAGCTATGGCAAGCAGAATTATCAATGTAAGGACTGCAAACGTCAGTTTATTGGCGACCATGCATTAACTTATAACGGCTGTCACTCTAAAGTGGAAGAGCTTATACGGCTCATGACAGTTAGAGGCTGCGGTGTTAGAGATATTGCTATTATAGCCTCAGTTAGTATTGGTAAAGTGCTTAGTACTATAGGCTCATCTGTTTATAAGATTACGCCTAAGAAGCGCTACTATGAACGCTTAGAGGTTGATGAATTCTGGACTTACGTGTATCGCAAAAAGCGTAAAGTTTGGCTTATTTATGCTTATGATCGTGCTACTAATGAGATTGTCGCTCATGTTTGGGGCAAACGTGACTTAAAAACAGCTAAGAAGCTAAGAGCACGTTTAAAGCAACTTAAAGTAAGCTATGGCTCTATCAGTATGGACAACTGGGATAGCTTTAAAACCGCCTTTAAAGGTGATCACAAACAGGTTGGCAAACAGCATACCATAGGTATAGAGGGTAATAACTGTCGCCTTAGACACCGATTAAGACGAGCGGTTAGAAAGACTTGTTGCTTCTCAAAAAAGCTTGATAATCATTTTAAAGTGTTTGATTTGGTGTTCTTTTACATCAATTATGGCTACGTCTGATGCCAGCATACTTTTTAGAACACCACCGCTTATTTAACTATTCCACTGATCATAAAAAAGCCTAACATTAAGCGTTAGGCTTTTTTAGTTTATCCAGTTAAGTGCTTGTCTTTTAAATGCTTGTCTTTCTTAAGACTTATTACGAATCAGTTTATAGTTTAAAAACTCAGTGATACCTAGTGTGCCCAGCTCGCGACCGAACCCTGAGCGTTTAACACCACCGAATGGCGTATTGGCTTCACTACCGGATGGGGCATTGATGGTTACCATGCCTACTTCTAGTTTTTCAGCGATGTCTGCGGCCAGCTCTGGGTTTTGCGTTTGGATAGAAGCCCCAAGACCAAATGGTACATCGTTAGCGATTTGGATGGCATGGTCGATATCACGAGCTTTATAGATGACGGCGACAGGGCCAAACAGTTCTTGACGATAGACATCCATTGACTCGGTCACATCCGTCAGTACGGCTGGTGCAAACCAAGCACCTGGTTTGTCTGTGACTATGCCACCTTCTACTAGCACAGTGGCACCTGCTTGAATGGCGCTATCCAGCTGTTGTTGTAGGCCATCGGCTGCCGCTTTTGAAGACATTGGTCCTATAAACGTTTGCTCGTCTAATGGGTCTGCCAGTGTCATGGCACGTACGTTATCGGTGAATGCTTGCACGAATTGATCGTACACGTCATCGACGATAATCAAGCGTTTAGCCGCATTACAGGCTTGTCCAACATTACCAAAACGACCTGAGATTGCTCTTTGTACCGCTTTTTCGATATCTGCATCAGCGGTCACAATAAAGGCATCCGAACCACCAAGCTCTAACACGACTTTTTTGAGTGCGCCGCCAGCTTCTTTGGCAACTGCTTGACCTGCACGTTCAGAGCCTGTTAATGACACACCTTGTACGCGGGTGTCATTGATGATGGTCGCTGATTGCTCGTTGGTTGCAAAAACATTGTTATACACGCCGTCAGGCAGACCTGCGTCTTTTAGGATGTCGACGATAATTTCAGCTGTCTGAGGGCATTGCGGGGCATGCTTTAGGATAATGGTGTTGCCTGCCATAACGTTTGGGGCGACGAAGCGTGCTACTTGATAGTGTGGATAGTTCCAAGGCATGATGCCTAATAGTGCGCCTACAGGGCGTTTTTCTACAGAAGCTGTTCCTGTATCAACGTCGATGGTATTAGGGGCTAATAGCTGCTCAGCGTTATCTGCGTAGTAGCGATAGATATCCGCGACTAGACCAATCTCACCTTTTGCTTGAGCGACTGGTTTCCCCATCTCATTGGCGACGATACGTGCTAGATCTTCTTGACGATCAAGATAGATATCAGCGACCTTATGAAGTAGCGCACTGCGTTCATTGAGTGGAACATGACGCCAGCTCTGATAGGCTGTGTCCGCTTGCTCAATCACTTGTTGGATATCTTGTTCCGTTGCCGTAGGGTAGGTGGCTTCGAGTTCGCCTGTGGCCGGGTTATTTACTTGATAATCGCTCATAAAAAATCCTTTTGCTTAATTTTATTTTGGTTATCTTTAACAGCTTGTACTTAAAAGCCACGTATAAAATACATATTCGTTACTGTGTATTGGTGGCTGGCTGCTGCTGAGTAATACAGTGGATATTGCCGCCGCCAAACACAATCTCTTTTGTTCGCACTCCCACTACTTGATGCTGAGGAAAGATTTTTTCAAGCTGCTCAATCGCTAAACGGTCATTAACGTCATCATATTGCGGCACGATGACACCTTCGTTACAAATGAGAAAGTTCGCATACGAAGCGATACAAATATCGTCCGTATTACGAGACTTTGCATCTTCAGACTGAACGATGTCAGCATTGGCAGGTAAAGTGACAGAATGCTGGGTACAGCACAGTTTATGTACTTTTAGTTTTCGACCTTTGGCATCAGTCATCTCTGACAGCTGTTTGTACGCTTTTTGAGTGGCTTCATAGAATGGGTGCTCAGTATCATTTGTAAATAGACACACCACTTCGCCAGGACGGGCAAAACACGCAATATCATCAATGTGACCAGTGGTCTCATCGGGATCGATACCATCATCGACCCACAGTACTTTTTCGGCATTTAGATGCGATTTCAGCATGTCTTCAATTTGGGCTTCATTCAAGTGTGGATTGCGCCCAGGACTGAGCAAGCACATACGAGTGGTCAATACAGTACCTTCGCCATCGACATGAAAGGCACCGCCTTCTAGTACAAAGCCGTCGGTACGATAGCGATCAATATTTAACTGTTCGCACAGTCTCTCAGCGAGCTTGTCATCATCATCCCAAGGCGTGTATAAACCATCATAATCGCCGCCCCATGCGTTAAATGTCCAGTCGCAAGCACGTATGTCGCCGGCATCATTGATCAAAAATGTCGGCACGGTATCGCGCGCCCATGCATCATTGCTTGGTATGGTCATCACATCGATATTATCAGGCAGTTGCGCACGGCACGCATCAAAATCATCAACATTGACCAAAACACCAACATCACTGAACTGCCTGATGGCGGCAGCAACGTTTGCATAGGCAGCTTGCGCAGGGACGGCTTTCTGTCGCCAATTGTCTTCTCGATACGGCCATACCATCCAGACTTTTTGTATAGGTGCAAATTCTGCTGGCATGTAAAAGCCATCTTGTTTAGGGGTTGAACCTGTCAGTAATGTGGACATAAAATCACCTTATCGCGCTCAAGCGCTTATAAAAATATGGGGAGTAGCCTAGCCGTGGGTCAATAATGTGCCATACATTGATGGACGACGGTCACGGAACACGCCCCATTGACGACGCTGTTCTGCCAGTACATCGAGATCAAACGTAGCCATGATAAACTCGCTTTTATCGGTTGAGGCTTCTTGTATAATTTCGCCGCGCCCATCAGTGATAAACGAGCTGCCATAAAACTGCATGGTGCTGTCAGTAGCATTTTGGCTGATGGTTTCTTCACCAATACGGTTAGAGGCGATAACAGGTACGAGGTTAGCCGCAGAGTGCCCTTGCATACAGCGTTGCCAATGTCCCGTTGAGTTGATGTTTAGGGTTGGTTCATCACCGATAGCCGTTGGATACAGCAGTAACTCTGCACCCATAAGTGCCATGCTGCGAGCGCATTCAGGAAACCATTGATCCCAGCAAATACCAACGCCGATTTTGCCGTATTTGGTGTTCCAAACTTTAAACCCAGTGTCACCAGGCGTGAAGTAGAATTTTTCGGCGTAAGGGATGCCATCTGGGATATGAGTTTTACGGTAAGTGCCTAGGATTTCGCCATCGGCATCAATAATAGTCACGCTATTAAACAACGCATTGCCTGACTTTTCATAAAAACTGATAGGCAGTACCACGTCAAGCGACTTTGCCAATTCTTTGAAGTGGTTGATGGCTGTGTTGTGCTCGACTTCGGTAGCCAAGTTGAAGTATTCAAAATCATGTACTTGGCAAAAATAAGGGGTCTCAAATAACTCTTGTAGCAAGATAACATTGGCACCAGCTTTCGCAGCTTCAGTGACCAATGCGCTGGCTTTATCGATGTTTTCTTGTTTGTCCCAAGTGCAAGCGATTTGAGTGCTGGCGACAGTAACTGATCTCATGGTGTAGCTCCTTGATTATAATTTATATATTGATGAGGTTTATGTTAATGAAAGTTGATGTCGCTAGAGGTAACAATCAAAAATTTATCATAGTAACGGTTCAAGTATTGGTGATCTAAATATCAACGGTCTAAATAGCAACGGCTTAAATAATCGTATATTTAAGCCGTCTTATTGCTACTCCTATCTTGTTGCTAATTGTCGTACGATAAATTATATGACGTTTGCATACAGGGTCTTTGACAGCTCTTTAAGCCATCATAAAACCAAGTCCTAAGAAGGCAGCAACCGACAGCACAGCACCAAGCAACGCATAAGGGAACTGCGTGAAGGCATGTTGCATCGGTGAACAACCAGCACCTTGTGCGGCTAATAATGATGAATCACTAAAGAAACAAGCATGGCTACCAAATGATGATGCTGATAATAAAGCACCGATGACCAATGGCGTGCTAACCCCTAGTGCAGCTGCTACTGGGAATACAATCGGCATGGCAAGGACATATAGGCCCCAGCTTGATGCGGTCGCAAAGGTTAAGAAAGCCATCACAGCGAAAATAACAGCAGGGAATATAATGACAGTCATGTGCGGTGAGATAGCGTCAATGACATACATCGTCATGCCAAGCTCGTCGTTAATGGCTTTCAAAAAGAAACCACCAATGACTGTCGATAGCGGGTACAACATGACCTTGAAGCCTGTAAAGATTGACTCTACTTGGGTCTCAAAACTCAAAATACCCTGTGCCCAATAAACCGCAACGGTCACAAAACAGGTAAGCAGTGCGCCTCTCAATAAATCCACTTCAAAGTAAATCGTTGAGACGATAAGTAAAATCATTGGGAACGCAAAGTTAAAAATATTGGCTTTGAACGATAACGTGCGTTTGGCTTTAACATTTGAAACCAACTGCTCATCGACGAAATCTTCTGGAACAGGGTTGCCTTCTTTAGCACGTTTTTCTGCACGTTTCATTGGCCCCCAGTCGCCTAGGATACCGTAAGCCACTAAAAATACGATAAGTAGTGCAAACCATGCATACGCCATATAAGGTATAGAGCTGATATAAAGTCCGATACCGCCACCATCTGCGGCTACACCGTTCTCTTCGAGCAATCCTGAAAAGTAAACCGCCCATGTAGAGATAGGGACGATCACACACATAGGTGCAGCGGTAGAGTCGACAATATAAGCGAGTTTTTCGCGTGATACACCATAGGTATCCGTCAGTTTTTTCACTGAGGTAGACACTGCCAAACAGTTTAGATAATCATCAATGAAGACCACAACACCTAATGCAAAAGTAGCCAATAGAGACTGGCGGCGTGATTTGATGATTTTTTTGAGCCATTCGCTAAAACCGTTCAAACAACCACTAATTTCTAGCAGCTGGATCAGACCACCCATGAGACCACAAACGAGCACGATCCAAATAATGGTTTCGTTACCGAGTACGGCTGAGATATTATCTGCGAAAGGGGAGACTAAATCGAATGGGTTTAGCATGACAAGCCCAGCAACGCAGCCTGCAATCATAGACTCAAAGGGACGTCTGGAAATGATAGCAACGATGAGTACCAGCATAGTGGGTAGTAAAGAGAGAATGCCCCAAGATTCCGATGGATCGTGGGTGGATGATAACCAGACAAAGGCAAGATAGATAGCTATTCCCACTACGACCGTGAGAAAGACTCGCTTGTTATGATACTGTTCTTCAACAGCATCATTCAGTTTCATGTTCATGGTGACGTTCCTTGTGTGACATTATAGCTTATATAGAAAAGATCCTGTTTTAAGGTGATGATCGATAGGAAGTACGAATGGGCTTCCTATCGAGTTAGTAATAACAATCTGTTGCATTAATGGCTTCAAAGTTTTGCTTGGTATCAAGCAGAAAATTGAAGCCATTAGGTTACTTATAAGCCAGTTTTGTCCTTTAGTGCGTACCACCATGATCCCATCATAGAGTAGGGCACTCGTAGTGCGCGACCACCAGGGAAGGGAATCCAAGGAATTTTCGTAAATGTATCAAACTCCTTGGTATTGCCATTGATGGCATCAGCCAGTATCTGTCCAAACAGATGCGACCCTGTCACACCGTGACCACTGTACCCATGAGCGAAATATACTCGATCATGTAGCTTGCCCATCTGCGGCACACGTGAAAAAGACAATGCAAAGTTACCGCTCCATGCATAGTCAATTTTTACATCACGCAGCTCTGGAAAAATCTTATTCATGTTGGGTCTGATTTTTGCGGTGATGTCAGAGGGGTCTTGACCACCATATACCGTACCACCACCAAATAACATACGCTTGTCTGCTGACAGACGATAGTAATCAAGGATATAGCGGACATCTTCGACACAAACATCAGTAGGAAGCAATTGATCAGCCAAATCACCCAAGGGTTCGGTGGCGATAATTTGAGTCGATACTGGCATGACTCGGTCAGTCAGCTGAGGAATGACTTTGTTTAAGTACGCATTACCGCACATGACGGCTTGTTTACAAGTGACCGTACCAAACTCAGTAATGACTTTGATATGATCATCAGCATATTCAACATCAACGACTAAGGTGTTTTCGTAAATAGTGCCACCACGTGATTCAATGGCAGCCGCTTCACCAAGCGCAAGGTTTAGCGGATGAAAATGTCCACCTGAGTGATCGATAACCCCGCCCACATACGCATCTGATTTGATGTGTTCTTGCATGCCGTACTTGTCTAGCATTTCACGGTCGTGCATACCATGGCTTTCCCACAGTGCATGCGTTTTTTGTAAATCTTTTAATTGCCCGTTATTTAAGGCGGCAAAGATATTTTTTTCTTTCAGATCACAGCTGATGTCGTAGTCTTTGATCAGTCTGCGAATGATTTTGCCACCGCGTGTCACAAGCTGACCGACAAAATCGGCGTTTTGTTGGCCATAAGAGCTTTTGATTTTTTCCAAGCTGGCATTGAGGCCATTGACAATCTGACCGCCATTGCGACCTGATGCACCCCAACCAATCTGTGCACCTTCAAGTACGACCACTTCGTGATCTGTTTCCATAAGATGCAGCGCCGTTGATAAGCCACTATAGCCACCACCCACCACGCAAACCTCAACATGAATGTCATTTTCTAGCGTCGGTCTATCTGGTTTAGGATTGCGACTGGCAGCATAATAGCTATCAGGATATTGCCCGTTGTCTGAGTAGTGTGGAATATTGCGCGTGTTGTTAGACGGCTTGCTATTTGACATATTAGACATCCTGTAAATAGGTGAGGTATTCAAGGTTGGTGACTTGCTGAGCAAAGCGCATGGCTTCTTGCTTTTTCACGGCAATCAGCAGTTCAATCATCTCGCTTGGGAACAGTGCATCAATGACGTCGCTGTTTTCGAACTGACGAATAGCTGATAACCAATCTAACGGCAAGGTTTTGAGATCTTCCTCGCTATAAGTAATTCTATTGATTGGCTCTGGGGCTTCTAGTTTGTTTTCAATACCATATAACATGCCTGCTAGGACTGCACTACAGACCAAATAAGGATTGGCATCAGCGCCTGATACACGGTGCTCGATACGGCGCGCTTTTGGATCGCCACCAGGGATACGTACGGCTGCTGTGCGGTTTTCATAACCCCATGACACATTGTTTGGTGCCAAGGTGCCTGGAGCAAAACGGCGATAAGAGTTGACATGTGGTGCAAATAACAAGGTGCAATCCGACATGGTCTTTAACAGGCCAGCGACGGCATGACGTAGCATATCCGAGCCTTCATCTGAACCATCGTCAAAGATATTATGGCCATCTTTATCTAACAAGCTGCAATGTACGTGAAAGCCGTTACCTGACTGTAAACCAAAAGGTTTTGCCATAAAGGTAGCCGTAAGCTTACGACGAGCAGCGACCGCTTTGACCACTTGTTTGAATAGTATCGCATCGTCAGCGGCTTTTAATGGATCGTCGACATGCAATAGGTTGATCTCAAACTGGCCACAGCCATTCTCTGCCAATGCCGCATCAACAGGAATATCGAGTTTTTCACACTGAGCATAGACTTCGTCTAAAAACTCATCAAAATGTAACAAATCATTGATGCTTAAGATAGAAGTTTTGTTCAGTCTCAGGCCGCTCTTAGGACGGATAGGCGGCTTAGGTGTCTCGCCTTCTGTGTAATCCACCAAATAAAACTCTAGCTCGGTTGCCATGACAGGTGTCAAACCAAGCGCTTTGAACTTTTTGCTAATAAAGTTTAGAACGTGGCGAGCATCGCCGTAATAAGGTTCATTGTCTTCGGTATAAAGCCACACAGGTATTAGAGATGAGGGTGCACTGGTATTTAGAAGTGGAACAGCAGCACGACCAGTAGGGCGAGCAATGGCATCGATATCACCATTACACTGAGAAGATTCGATGACATCAGCACCCCAGATATCGACACCTAAAATAGATAGTGGCAATCGGATATCACCATTTTGTGCTTTTTCCATTTGATTGTACGGGATGCGTTTACCGCGAAGTAATCCGTTTATATCACCTGCTGCAACATAAACATACTTGGTACTATCTGCTGTTGCACTCACAGTTTCACTGGTCGTTGTCATCTCTTCTATCCCTAGCAGTCTTGAACGATTTTGGTTTGTTTTATGATTTAACTAACAATATTAAATACTTAGTGTTAAGTGCTTGTAGAGTCTCAGAAAGCTATCTGTTAGTGTGCACAATGTATGAAAATTGTTTTTTGTCATAAATATGTCTTTCAATATATGGATGAAGTTTATAGTTGTCAATATTTATTTTAAATTATTAAAAAGTAATTTATATGACTCAAATACACAAACTATATTAATATTGAAGTTTATAGTTTACACAAGATAGGTTACTGTGATAAGTTTTGGTTGAATAATTATTTACAACATTTGGACAGATAGGTTCGGATGTCATATTTAGGGAAAGAATATGTCTACTTTTAAGCCAGTTATCGCGATTGTATCTTGTCACAAGATGGTTGACGGTCAACCAGCACAAGCGGTATATCAAAAATATATCGATGCCATACAGCACTATGGTGGTAATCCGATATTACTCCCGTATACCGCTGCTGATGAGGCAAATTTTGAGGCACTAATGTCGCTAGTGGATGGTATTTTATTGACAGGTAGCTATAGTAATGTTGCACCGACACGTTATGGGGCGACACATATAGAAGAAAAGCAGGATCTAAACCGTGATGAGCTGAGTTTTAAGTTACTGGCTTATTCAGCTAAATCTGGCACACCTTTATTGGCAATATGTCGAGGTTTGCAAGAGATGAATGTATATTTCAATGGTACATTGCATCCTGATTGGCGTGAAGTAGAAGGGTTTTATGAGCAGCATTTAGAAGACAGTACGCAACCGTTAGAAGTACAGTATCAGCCAGTGCACGATGTCCTTATACAGCCTGAAGGAAAGCTTGCAGCATTTGGTGAGGAGTGGCATGTCAATTCGTTGCATAAACAAGCCATTAATAAAGTAGGCGATGGTTTGTTCGTTGAGGCAGTAGCACGTGATGGATTGGTAGAGGCCATTAGCTTAATAAAACATCCGTTTATGATTGGTGTACAATGGCATCCTGAGCTAAATTATGCCAAAGATGGTTTTTCCAAATTTTTGTTTACGGAATTTATTCACTATGCCAGTCAAAAACAATCCTGATAACAACGTCGATACTAATACCAGTATCAATGATGACATCAACGATGAAGAAGCGTGTTCTACTGAAGAGCAGGATATGCTTGAAGATACTCAAGAACTAGAAAAGCCTGAAGAAGATATTGGTAAAAAGATCAACCAATTGCGTCTTACCAAAGGTTTCTCGCAGCGTAAATTGGCGAGATTAGCAGGATTGACCAATACTTCCATCAGTGCTATCGAGCGTAATAAGGTTAGCCCTGCTGTCAATACGCTAAAAGCGATCTTAGAAGTGCTCGATTCTGATCTAAATACTTTTTTCAGTGATGAGTGGAAGGAGCGTAAAGACAGAGTAGTCGTTACGCCAAAAGAGCTAGTTGAGATTAGTGAACCAAACAGTCGAGTCTCCATTAAACAAGTATTTAATGGCAGTCCGATCAAAAATTTAGGATTTTTGATCGAGGTTTATCAGCCAAATAGCTCGACCGAAGATAGGATTTCTCATGAAGGTGAGGAAATTGGTACGGTTATCGAAGGTAAAATTATTATCCGTATTGACGACACCACGTATCTGTTAAACGAGGGTGACAGCTATGTGATTAAAACCTGTCATCCGCATACCTTTATCAACCCTAGTAACTCCATTACGCGTATTATTAGCGCACATACGCCAGCGACTTATTGATTCAAATGCAGGTATAAGACCTGCTACACCTGTCCTATACTGTGTTATCAATACCGTTCTAAAAGCGCATATCATTGTTATAGCTAGAGCAATATGAGCGATCAAGAGTGCTGATTTGTGAATGGTCAACACCGCAATATTTTTATAATAAGCTTTCTAAGTATCTGCCTCTTTTGAGAGATTGGGTGTCTTAGAAAGCTTTTTTTGTGTAACCTCTGTACAGGCTCGCGCATCATTATTTTCTGTTTCTGTTTTGTCTACTGTTATAGCAGTAGTTGGTTTTAAATGTTTTTTAATTCTTTTTACGGCAGCAGCGTCTATTTCAGATTGCTCTTCGGCAAGTGCCGTATCATATAAATCTTGATAGACAGCGAGGGTTTTGACAATCATTTCACGCATGGTAAATTGGTTTGTCATCTCAGGACGAGTGACGCTTTCTAGTTGGTTTCTAACCGCCTTACAGAGTGCGTTGGCGTTGTATTTTTTGACCAGTCCTTGCGGATAAAGGGGTTGTAAAATTTCGCTAAAGGCGGCTTGATCCCAACCAATAACCGGTGTACCTAAATGAATGGCTTGTAGTGCATTGATGCCAATAGATTCAGGCTCATTAGCCAGTGCCATCACGATATTGGCCGCTGAAAGCCACTCCCTCATATCGTTGCGCTTGCAACCTACATAGGTAATACGTTCAGCCAAGCCTAGCGTATTGGTGCGTTGGCGAAAGTCTTCATGTGCCACATCACCATCTTTGTAGTCATCGTCCATAATAATGACGTGGATATTAGGAAATTGCTCTTGCAAATTACCCAATATATCAATCAGCCACTCTTGACCATACTGATTGCCAATGATGGTTGGGAATACCAGCCATTTTTTATGCTCAAGCTCAGGATACTCTGCAAAGGTGTGGCGTAGCCAATAGACAGAAGGGTTGTGCCGATAGGGATAGCGGCGAGTGTCGATACCACGGTAGATACGCTTAATGACTTTTGGCGCGAAGTCTTCACGGCGCAGTCTATTTTTTAGATAGTTAGTCACACTATCAGATACCGTAATAAGTGTGTCCACATTGAGTAATGCTTGTGAGTACTTATTAATAGGGTAAAAGCCATACATGGTCGAGACCAGTTTTGGCAAGCGTTTTACACGTACACGGCGCAGTGCTAAGTGGAGTATCCATGCAGGCGTGCGTGAGTGTGTATGAATGATGTCAGGCTCATACTTTTCAATCAGATGGCGCAGTGAAGCGACTTGCAATAATGACAGCCAAGACTTTTTAGTCATTTGTAGCTGGTGATAGTTATTACCATCACGCTTGAGCCGTTTGACCAGATCATTGTCTTCATCAGCGCTTGAAATAATGATCGAGGTATGACCATTTTTGACCAATGAACGCCCAAGGTGAAAAATACCGCGCTCGGATTCATCATGCTTTAAAGACGATAGTAAGCGCATAACTTTCATAATAGCATCGATCACAAGTTAGTAATATCAAGTGGCTATTGTCAGTTAAAAGCACTAAAAACTCAACCACCAAGATAAAAAGATACGTTTTAACCGCTCATTTTTTAAAGAGAGATAAATCTAAATTGTCTATCACGTATTGCATGCTCAATACAATTAGCGACGTTTTTGTAGATGCTCAGCGTTGGGCAGCACTTGTTTTTCGCTTAAGTATTTCCAATAACGCTGTGGTAATGACTGCTTGTGCAAACGGGGGTTTTTGCGCTCTTTAATGTTGACGTTGGTAAAGTAGCCTTGCCAAAATTTCTGATAGCGCTGTTCGTTCTCGCTATGAATGCTGGCAGGATTACGCAGTACTGCATCATCAAGGTCAGTAATGGTTTGCAGGGCGGCAGGGTGCGATGATGTGCTTTGACTCTTATCATAATAAATGCCAAATCCGCGACTGATATCATAAATCGCCCAATGTTGGTCCTGATAGCGCTGACGAAAGTGCTCACCTATCAATGGCAATACATTAAAATCAGGCTCTACTCGTGCAAAATATATATCATCAGTGGTATGCTCAAAACGTACAAATGCTTCCATACGGTGCTTTTCACGACCCACGGACTTTACCGTTTGTACTAACTCCAGTACGTCTAAATTACCCAAATCTTGCATGATAGAGCGGTTAGGGTAGTCAATGGCATATTTGGTGACTTGAAATAGAGTCGTACCGATATGGTCTTTTTCTGATAAAAATCCCCACAGCATATTGCGCATACCTGAGCGCCCTAATAGTTTATTCAGTTTTGTGAGGACGCGCTCGGCTTTGTCTTCATCAGTCGTAACGCTGGTTGCTTGAGCAATTAATGACGGTACATAACTATCTTGCGCTACGAGCTGTAATGTTGAGTCATGTTGTAGCTTGTGCTCATAAACATGAAATACCGCGCTCAGCCAACCCTCAAAGCTTGGCTCATATAAGATTATGTTTGAGGTCAAGTTGCCAGCGGCATAAGTATCGGTTTGAGCGAGTAGTGACATATATCATCCTAAATTCTTCGAAATTTACCTAAATATGCGTTTACCCTTAAAACAGTGCCAACTGTCCAATACGTTGATCTTTAAAACAGTGCCAACTGTCCAATACGTTGATATTTGTATTTGGTTTGCGTCTGTGCCAGTACATACTGCCGAAAATTATCGCGGGTTAAATGCGCTAAATGCTCGTTTTTGCCTGTGGTTGCGATGAAATATTTGGCACGATTGACGGCTGCGCCCATTTTTTTGAGATGATATAGTGTCAGCTGGTTAAACTTACGCGCTTTGACTATCTTTTTAGCTGTTCTGGTACCGATACCAGGTATACGCACAATCATCTCGTACGTTGCGGTTTGAATATTGACAGGGAAATACTCGCGATGACGAATCGCCCAAGCCAGTTTTGGGTCACAGTCCAAATCTAAAAATGGCGAGTCTGGCTCGACGATTTCGTGCGCCCCAAACCCATAAAACCGCATTAACCAATCTGCCTGATAGAGGCGATTTTCTCGCACCATCGGTACAGGTGTGCCAATCGCTGGCAGACGATTATCGGATAGCATCGGCACATAGCCTGAGTAATAAACACGCTTGAGATCATACTGCTTATAGAAATGGCTCGATAGCTGAATCACTTGCAAGTCGGTCTCATTGCTAGCACCCACAATCATTTGGCTGGTCTGACCGGCTGGCGTGAACTTGGGCACTTTCTTATGAGTTTTACGGCTCTCACGGATGGTGATGATCTCTTCTTTTACCGTCTCCATCGGCGCTTTTAATTGCTCATGTGATTTTTCTGGCGCGAGCAACGCTAGGCCGGATTTGGTTGGAATCTCGATATTGACACTCAAGCGATCCGCATAAAGCCCCGCTTCTATCAGCAGCTCTTTTGATGCACCTGGAATCGTCTTTAAGTGAATATAACCATTAAAGCGTTCACGGGTACGCAGTAGTTTGGCAACCTCGACCAATCGCTCCATTGTATAGTCACCGTTTTTGAAGATACCTGAGCTTAGAAATAGCCCCTCGATATAGTTACGGCGATAAAACTGCATGGTTAAGTCAACGACTTCCTCAACACTAAAGGCAGCGCGTGGCGTGTCGTTGCTTTTACGTGAGGTACAGTAAGCACAATCATAAATACAATGATTGGTTAGTAGGATTTTAAGTAAACTGACACAGCGACCATCTTCGGTATAGCTATGGCAGATATCTGTCGCTGAGGCATCACCGAGACCGCCGCCTTGATTTTTACGCGTACCAGCGGAAGAGGAGCAAGAGACATCGTACTTAGCAGCGTCCGCTAAGATGTTGAGTTTGCCTTGTAGACGTTCATAATTGATGGTTGCCATAAGTGCTATTTACCAATGCATTAATGAAGGACTATTTTAACAAAATTAGCGTTAAGTCATTGTATTTATGGGTTAAATTTAGATGGAAAACGACAACGGTTGTCGCCTATGATTATCAAAATCATGTGTTTTTAGGGTTAACGAGAAGTAAAGAGAGGGAGGTGAAGTTGTACATACTGGTCATGACCGAATATTTGTTTTGAATTGAAAGCACTATAGCAAAAGGTTGATTATTAAGAAATGATAAAGGTGAGTGCAAGTATTACGAATAGTAGGCTGAGTGAGCGTGAAACCGTATTTATTATATATAAGGCTTTGTGGTTTATACAAAAAAATTCTCGTCCAGAAATCCAACGATCAAGCCACCTAAAATACCTAAGATACCAAGCAATAGGAGGGGGATAGCCAGTATCGTTAGTATCTGTGATTGGCTTTCTTTAACCTCGACAAAATAGCGGCTTAAATCAATATCTGCTAAAGGTATAGCATTACCTACAGCTGTTTGCAGTCTTGAGGTGCTTGACCCTGGTACCAGCTTTAATTCGTAATGACCAACTTCCGCGCGAAAGGTGAACAGCTCCATTCTACCAGTGTCAAAATTATTTGAGCGTGGAGATAGTATTGAGTGGCTAAGCTTAACTTCTTTATTAGTAGCGGTATGGATGATACGTGGTCTAAACTGAGTCAGCGGCGTTTTTTTGAAAAGAGAGCCTTTGTGCCAAATGGCATAAATGCCTGATTTTGAAACAGTGAAATTGCCAACGCTATCGTGGTAGGGCAGCGCTAATAATACGTCGCCATTGAATGCATTCTTAAATAATTTTATCGCTTTAAATACAATAAATATACCGATAAGAATAAGGATTAATAGAAGTGTTCTAATGGATAGGATGCTCATTATTCATCTTTCTTAGTGGTATAAACATGCGTAATAAAATGGCTTAACCAATACCAGTACGAGGTGAGTTTAAATAAAAACGCATGTATTTATATCATAATAAGTGAGTTGTTTTTCAAAAAAGGTTTTGCTAACTAGAGAAGTCGTCCACAAAACCTTTTACGTATACTGATAGCTATCAAATAATAATACGCGACAATATCAGTTTTATTGTACCTTAGCGCGTATCACTACGGTCTGTGTTGCACTGGCATCTAGATGGACCAAGTCCCATTTGAGACCAGAGTAGTTTTCTTGCGTGGCTACTGTATTACTCATTGGTTGAATGGTCTGATAGTTTTCACCGTCTGTGGTTGCTAGAGTGGGTAGTAGACTATTCAATGATAGCAACTGAATGCTATCTGGTAATGACACCATCACATTAATGTTATTTACTGGCTGATCGGTGCTATTGGTATAAGTGGTATGGTACTCAATGATATCGCCTGAGGTGACATGATTGGTCGGTAGCGCCATCTCTTGTCCTTCTTCATTCTTCAAAATTTTCATGATCTTTGTTTGTGCACTGACCATATCAGGCTTACTAAAAGTTGGGGTCAGTTGAAATGTTTCTAAGGAAGTTGATTTCACAGTCTGATCAGTGAATGTTGGCGAGATTACAGATTGATTGAGTGTTGATGGAGTAGCTACTATTTGAGTGGTTGTTGATGTTGTTGATTCATTTATCACTGGTAATTGAGTAGCAGGTGCGACGGGCAGTACTTGTTTTACGTTATTCAGTGGTGTGGTGATAACCTGAACATTGGTGACAGTTTTGTTTGACTGATTGGTGACAGGCACGCGAGTAACTGTTGTGCTGCTTTGGGTGATAATCGTGTCATTGATATTTTGACTGACAACAGATTTTGGAGCTGTTGTTGCTTGAGTTACACCATCAGAAGTCGGCTTAACCATAGTAGTGTGACCAATAGCAGTCGTATTACCAGTGGTTTCAGGTGCAGCATATGCTGACGATATGGTGAATATGGTAGTTGCTATCATTGCGGATATCGCAACAGGCTTTGATGTTTTTTGAACAGCCAATTTTTTTGTAGTGATTGATGTACCGATGTTTAAAATCATAAAATCTTCCTTTCATCTAATAGAAAATGGAGCAGTAGTACTTATTTTCAAATATTTAGGATATGTCCTGATATATACTAGGGCGTGTCCTCAATTCAATCGATAGTTATCTAAATGAGTTAAAAACGGCTAAATCTTGCCAAACAGCGTCAAATAGCTGACTAATATCTCGATATTATCTGCGCTATGTTCCTTGTTTGACTGCTATTTATCTTATTTTTATCATCATTTTTAAAATGAGGACACGCCCTAAGATTTGTGACAGATATTACATAAAAAACCCCCATTAAATGACACTATTAAACATGTCAAATAACGAGGGTATTAGTACTGATAATAGCCAATACTCACTATATTCAGCCATCATTATTTTTCGTTAACAGCGCGATAAATCTGCATGATGATATGCGTTAGATTTACGCAATTATGCGCTAAAACGAATTAAGTAGAAAGATAAAATTGTATACAGCTGTTTTGTCTTTTTTACAGCATGATTAAGAACAAAGGTTTTTTAATTAAACAGTCATAAATTATAGCTATAAAAACCTGTCACATTAATCGTATATCACTTTCATCACTTCGTATTCAACCACGCCTTTTGGCGTCTCAATACGGGCTTCATCGCCTTCAGACTTGCCGATCAGACCACGAGCGATTGGCGAGTTGACAGAAATTTTTCCAACTTTGAAGTCTGCTTCGTCATCACCAACGATTTTGTACTGTTTTTCTTCTTCGGTATCCATATTTTCGATAATAACACTAACGCCAAATACCACACGGCCTTCTTTTGGTAGGGTGGTAGGATCGATAACTTGTGCACCGCCTAGCTTGGCTTCGATATCACGGATACGCGCTTCGCAGAAACCTTGTTGTTCGCGCGCGGCATGATATTCAGCATTTTCTTTTAGGTCGCCATGTTCACGAGCTTCAGCGATAGATGCTGTGATGCGTGGACGGTCAACACTTTTTAACTGTTTTAATTCGGCTTCTAAAGCCGCATGTCCTTGCGGAGTCATGGGATAACGTTGCATATTTTTTTCCTTAAACCAATAACACCACACCACCTCATGCCGAGATGGTGCTAGCTTTATTGCAATGGGTATGAGAT